>JAQVVK010000045.1 GCA_028698975.1 Victivallaceae bacterium | reverse complement strand
CGAGGATCGCCCCCCGCGCCATGCCGAGTATGATCGCGGTGCGGGAATTGCGCCCGACAAACGGGGCTTCCATTGAAGCACAGTCCGGGGTAAAAGCGGCGGCGAGTTCGCGCACGCCGCCCAGCAGACGCCGCACGCACTCCGAATGCGGGAGTTTGGGCGAATTCACGATCACCCCGCAGTCGAGGATCTCAAACGAATTGGGCGAATCCGCCCGTATGACGCCATAGCCGGTAGTGCGGATGGCGGGGTCGATGCCGAGTATTATCATGATGCGCTCCTTTATACGGGGGAATATACGCCGCCAACGCGTGTTTTTCAAGCGGTTTCACCTCTCTCTGGCTTGAAAAGCCAAGTCCGCGAGTGTATAATAACCGTGTTCACCACCGAAAGGAGCCGTCATGAAAAAATTGTTTTTGTCCTTTGTCGTCGCTTTGTTTGCGCTTGCCGCTGCCGCCGACACTCCGATCGTACCGGCTCCGATCAAACGGGTTTCTGTTTTCAACAATGGCGTAGCCGCGGTGCTCCGTACGGCGAACCCGGCTCCCGGCGAGTTTATCGTGGCCGAAAAGATCACTCCGTTGCAGGGTTCGTTGTGGTTCTCGCCCGCCGACGGTCTTTCGGTGGTCAAGGTAAAACGCTCCGTCACCCGCCCCAACGAGCAACCATTTGAAGACATTGCGGCCGGATTCGCCGGTGAAAACGTGACGCTTCAGCTTAACGGCGAAAAACCGCAGATCTTCTCCGGGGTGGTTCAGCCGCCGCATGAAAACGACGTCCGCTTCGTTATTCTCAAAGGAGCCGACGGCAAGCTCACCGCGATACCGGCCAACCGCATTGAGTTGATACAGTGCGACGCGATCAAGCCGGAAATCCAAACCGAACAGACCGTCTGGCTCTTCCGGCCCCGGGTTCGCATTGCCGGCCCGCTGGAGATGCTCTACCTGACACACGGCATCAACTGGCGCACCGCCTACAAACTGACCTTGCTGCCGCAAGGCAAAATGACGCTGGCCGGCTCCGTCGAAATCGCCAATCATCTGGAAGACCTCAAGGCCGCCGAGTTGATACTTGCGACCGGTTCACCCGACTTCAAGTTCAGCAGCAACAACAGTCTGCTCGCCATCGGCGGACAATTGCTCCGGTCAAGCATGATGAAAAACAAGCTGGCGGCCGGCGCGCCGGCACCGGCAAATTTTGAAAATGATTTCCTCGACGCCGCAAGCGGCATGCCAGCAAGCGGTATGCCCGCAAGCGGCACGACCGAGGATATGCGCTTCATCAATCTCGGCGCGATCACGCTGGGCAAGGACGAGGCGGTCTGGCTGCCGCTTGAGAGCGGCGACGGTGAATTCAAACGCATCGTCGAGTGGGAGATCGGCCGCGCCCGCAATGAATACGGCCGCCCCAATTCAGAGTCTTCGGGCAATCTGTGGGACGCGATCATCTTTGCCAACCCGTTCAAACACCCCATGACCGAGTCGTCGGTCGAAATTTTTGACGGCGGCGCGGTGCTGGCGCAAAGCGGCATAACCTGGGTCAACCCCGGCGCGGAAGCCACGCTTCGCACCGCCAAGGCCAACTCCGTCGAGGGGAAACGGTTTGAGTACGAGGAAGCCGAGGGCGGCAAGGATGCGCGCCAGATCGTCACCATTGCCGGAATGCGTTTTCGTTCGGTAAACGTCACCGGCGAGATCAAGCTCATAAGTTATCGTAAAACCCCGGTCGAAGTTCGTGCCAATCTGCGTTATTCCGGCAAACTGCTGTCGGCCGACGGCAGTCCGGAAAACCGCTATCTGCCCTCCGGGGTATGGGCGTTCAACCCGCAGGGCGAACTTACCTGGAAAATCGAATTGAAACCGGGCGAAGAACTCAAGTTCGCCTATAAATACAATGTAATGGTCAATTTTTGAAAGGTCTGATATGAAGGTGCTCGCCATCGTCGCCGACGGCGCGGAAGATATTGAAACCGTTGGCGTAATAGACGTACTGCGTCGGCTCGGGGTCGAAACCGTGGCCGCCGGGCTGGATTCACTCGAAGTCACCGCCTCCAACGGCAGTGTGTTCAAGCTCGATACGCGGCTGGATGATGTTATCGGCCAGCCCTTTGACGCGGTCTATCTGCCGGGCGGCAACAACGGAGCCATGAAACTTTACCACTCGGACAAAGCCGTGGAGCTGCTGAAAAAAACCCATGCGGCAGGCGGCGCAGTCGCCGCCATCTGCGCGGCTCCGATCGTGCTGGCCAAGGCGGGGCTGCTGGACGGGCGGCATTTTACCATGTATCCCGGCTACGACCGTTTTCTGGCTGGCAATGTGCCGACCGGCAATATGGCCGAAGTTGACGGCCGCGTGGTCACCGGCAAAGGCCCCGGCGCGGTGTTTCACTTTGCCGCCGCGCTGGCAGGCACGCTCGGTTTCGCCGAAAAAGTCAAAACGGTCTATGCGGCCATGTTTATAAAGCTCTAAAATCATGTTTGAACTGTTGAAAAAGGACGCGGCCTCCTCCGCACGGCGCGGCCGGGTCACCACCCGCCACGGTTCGTTTGAAACTCCGGTATTTATGCCGGTCGGCACCCGCGGCACGGTCAAGGCGATGACCCCCGCCGAACTCGAAGAGCTGGGAGCCAAAATCATTCTGGGCAACACCTATCACCTGTTTCTGCGCCCCGGCATGGAGCTGATGCGAGAAGCCGGCGGATTGCACAAATTCAGCTCGTGGGATCACTCGATCCTCACCGATTCCGGCGGGTTTCAGGTGTTCAGTCTGGCCACTCTGCGCAAAATGGAGCCGGACGGGGTGCGTTTCGCCTCGCACATCGACGGCAGCCGTTTCTTTTTGGGGCCGGTCGAGTCGATGCAGATCCAACGCACCCTCGACTCCGACATCGTTATGGCTTTTGACGAATGCACCCCCTACCCCGCCACCCGCGAACAGGCCGCCAAATCGCTGGCTATAACCACCCGCTGGGAACGCATGTCACGCGAGCAAAAACTCAACGACGGCCAGTTGCGTTTCGGCATCGTACAGGGTTCGGTTTACCCGGAGCTGCGCCGCGAGGCGGCGGCGGCCATTTGCGACATCGGCTTTGACGGTTACGCCATCGGCGGCGTGTCGGTCGGAGAATCCGAGCCGGAAATGATGCTGGCGGTGGAAGCCGCCGCGCCGCTGCTCCCCGAAAATGCGCCGCGCTATTTGATGGGCGTCGGCACTCCGCGCCAGATCGTCGAAAGCGTCGCCCGCGGGGTTGACATGTTTGACTGCGTAATGCCGACCCGGCTGGGAAGGCACGGTTCGGCATTTGTGCCGGGCGGCAAGACCATACCGGTCAAGGCGGCCAAATACGCGCACGACTTCACGCCGATCGACCCGGATTGCGGCTGTTACGCCTGCCGTAATTTCAGCAAAGCGTATATACGTCATCTTTTCAACGTCGGCGAAATACTCGGCGTGCGGCTGGTGACCACGCACAACCTCTATTATTTCCTCAATCTCATGCAGAAAATACGCACCGCTATCGAAAACGGCACGTTTGAGGAATTGCGGCGCGAATTCGTCTGAAGCAGACGCGTATCAACTACTTGATGTCCTTGGAGTTGAAGATCACCACGGCCAGTGTGAATGAGCCGATAAGATAGAGCGCGACCAGCGAGAGATTGACCATGATCGCGCCCCACGGCACCACCGGCATAAAAAAGAGCGGTGCGCCGTTCATGGTACGGTTGACCAGATAGGGCGCGCAAAAGTCGGTGATCGGCAAAGCGGCCAAAATGTAACTCACAAAGTAAAAGGTCACCGCTCCGACCGTGGCGGTGGTCATGCGGTCGAATATGGTCGAAAGCAAAAACGCGATCGAGCCGATGCACATCATGGCCAGCGAATAATAACCGACCGCCAGCACATACGAGAAAAACGCCCGCCACGCCCCCATAATGACAAAGCTGTTACCCATGGCATTGGGGTCGGTCATCACCGCCTGAACCGGCGAAACACCAAAAGAGATCACGCCGACCGCAAGAGAGATCGCCCCGAAAAGGAAGCAGTAAAAACAGTTGACGGCAAAAATCGTGATGAATTTGGCCGCAAGCAGACGCGAGCGCGAAAATCCGCGGGCGAGGTAAAGTTTGAGGTTGCCCTCCTGAACTTCGCTGGTGAGCGAGTCGCCGGCCAGAGTGCAAATAAAGATCGGCATGAGAATGACAAATGTCGGCAGCATGGTGGCGCGGGCAAAAAACAGCCCGTCGGCCATCTTCAACATTTCATCCGCCGAAAACGCGGCCAATTCAAACCGCGTCTTAAGCACGGTCTCACCGATACGGCTGTAACCGATCCAGATAAGCGTCATGAGCAGCAGAAAACCGGCGGTAATGACATACTGTTTTTTCTGCGATTTCAGTTTTAAGAATTCAAAATAAATGGTTTTCAGCATGATTTCACCGCTTTCCCGGCACCGGTAGTCTCAATAAAAAGTTTTTCCAGCCGATTGGGTTCATTTTCGAGCAATGTCACATGAAACCCCGCGCCCACCAAGGCCTCGTTTAGCTCGGCATTGACGTGACGGTCGGTCGAAACAAGAATGCGGCCGTCCGGCTCCAAAAGGGTTTCCACGCCGGGTAACCCCGTAAGCGAGGCGATAAACCGGGCCGCTTCCTGCGGCCGGTCGCAACTGACCAGACACGACGGCCGCCGCTCCAGAAGTTTCTCCAATTTCCCGTTAAGCCGCACCCGGCCGTCGGAAAGAAGCAAAATATCGGAACATATCTTTTCGACTTCCTCCAGCAGATGACTGGTGACCAATATGGTCGTGCCAAATTCCCGATTGTACTCGGAGATAAGCCGCCTGATGTCGGCAATGCCGTTGGGGTCAAGCCCGTTGGTCGGTTCGTCCAAAATGATGAAGCGCGAATCGGGAAGCAAAGCCAGCGTAATACCGAGTCTCTGCTTCATGCCCATTGAGAAATCACGCACCTTTTTATCGAGCACATGCGCGATGCCGTTGAATCCAGCGATCTTCTCAAGTTTGGCGCGGTATTCCGGGCCGGAACCGCGCGACAGAATATCGATATTTTCACGCGCAGTCATATCCCGGTAAAACGACGGCCAGTCGATGATCGCGCCGATGTTGCGCAAAGCGCGCCTCGGATTGCTCTCAACGTCGATACCGTCAATGGTAATACTGCCGGAGTCGGGCAGTATCAGCGAGGTAATCACTTTGAGCAAAGTGGTTTTGCCCGCTCCGTTAGGCCCGATGATACCAAAAACGCTGCCGCGCGGTATCTCGAAACTGATGTCTTCAAGAGCCTGATATGAGCCGAACCGGCGTGAAATATGTTCGGCCACCAGCATGGGAGAAGCCGGTATGTCAGTCATCTCACTCCTCCACCGGGTTGCTGTTGACGTGGCCGTCAATGTAAAGATAGTTTTTGCCGTTGTGGAAATCCTCGTAGTCGGCCATGACCGGGTATTTGAATCCCATAATGATGAATTTGTTTTCTTCGACCACTTGATCGTTGCCGCCGATGGAGTTCCACTCGTAACTCGTGCCGTCTTTTTCAAAAAACTCAAGGTTGTCGGCCGGACAGCGGAAAATGTTTTTTTCTTTAAGCACCGGCAGCAAGGTCTCGGCGATTCCCGGCAGATTGGTCTCGTTGACCGGCGGCTGCGACGGCCGCTGGGTACAGCTCGGCGTGCGATAACGGTTGTCGGCAATATACATGTGAAGCCCCAGACCGATCTCCTTGAGGTTCGACGCGCACGAGCTTTTGCGCGAAGCCGTCCTCGCCCGGTTGAAGGCTGGCACCAGAAGCGCGGCCAGTATGGCGATGATCGCGATCACGGTGAGGAGTTCGATCAAAGTAAAACACGTTTTTTTCATCGACCGCTCTCCCGAATGGTTTGAAAACATTTGTCGATGAGCGGCGCAAGGTCGGTTCTCTCGTCGGCCGAGAGTTTGGTCTGCACGGTGGTCATCATCTCTTTTTGCATGCCGCGCTCGTCTTCGGAACTCGCTTCATTGACCTTGCGGCGATTCTCCGATTGCTTCTCCTCTTTTTCGATCTTGGCCATCACTTCGGCGACCATCTTGCGGCGTTTGTCACGCGGCAGGGCGCGAAACTGATGAATGGAGTTGTCAACCAGACAGCGGAAAGCCTCGCGGCGTATTTCGCGCCGTTCCGGTTCGGGATACTTCTTCAGTTCGTTATCGATATTTTCCCACATCCGACGCCGCACCTCCTTGTTGCTCTCGACTACCGGGGCGCGCCCCAAGGCATAGGCCAGCTCATGCTTGGTCCATTCGGTCTTGTCGGCAATGGCCTCGGCACTCATCGGCTCGGTGCGAATATACCTCATGCCAAATGTGGCAAGCACGATCAGGAGCGACCCGACCGCCAGCGGTAAAATAATTCTTTTCTTGCGTTGCCCGATGTTCTGTCTCATATTCCAGTCCCCCTCCGGTAAATATGAAATTTTATTGAAATAAAGAATATAACATCCGTTTAGAAAAATTGCAAAAAGAATCTTTATTTTTTGCTCGCTCAAAAGACAAGCCATGCGAACTTATTTTTTAGCCGAAAGCTTTTTTATCTCGGCCGCGATCTTCGCAAGTTCGTCCGGAATGGAGATATGCTGCGGGCAGCGTTTCACGCACTTGCCGCAGCGCACACACTCAGACGCCCTTGCCTCGGCGGGAATCGCGTTGTAGCCGCGCAACAACTGCCCGGCATTGCCGCTGACCTTATATTGATTGAAAATATTGAATATCTTGGGTATCTCCACGCCGACCGGGCAAGGCAAACAGTACTGGCAGTTGGTGCAAGGCACCTCCCACTTGCGGCGATAGGCGGCCAGCGCGTCGGCCAGCGTGACGCGTTCGGCGTCGGACAGCGGTTTGAACGGCGCGAATGTGTTGATGTTGTCTTTGACATGCGCCGGAAGCGACATGCCGGAAAGCACGGTTATAACATTGGGCAGCGACGCGACGTAACGCAAAGCCCAAGAAGCATTTCCGGCCCCCGGCCCGGCCTTGTCAAGAATGGCCGTCGCCTCCGGGTTGAGCGTGGCAAGCGATCCGCCGCGCAACGGCTCCATGACGATCACCGGCAGGCCGGATTCGGTAGCGATCTCGTACTGCTCGCGCGACCGGTAATTATCCCAGTCATAATAGTTGATCTGAAGCTGAACAAAATCAAACGGTTTGGCCTTGACAATCTGCCTAAGCACTTCCGGCGTATCATGAAACGAAAATCCCAACCGGCGGATTTTGCCCTCGGCCTGTTTCTGTCTCAGAAAATCATATACCTTTAGCTCCTCGGCATGTTTCCAGCCCGGTGCGCTCAACGCATGGATAAGATAAAAATCGAAGTACCCGGTCTTGCAGCGCGACAACTGTTCGTTGAAAATACGATCGAGGTCGGAACGTTTTTTGGCAAACCACGGCGGCATCTTGTCGGCCAGATAGAAACTCTCACGCGGATATTTCGACAACAATTCGCCGGTACATTTTTCACTCAATCCATTGTGGTACATGTAGGCGGTGTCAAAGTAGTTGCACCCGGACTTCATCGCCATATCCACCATGCGGGCCGCCACCTTGTAATCGATTTCCGGCCGATCCGGGTTCAGACGCGGCAGCCGCATCATGCCGAAACCGAGCAAGGGCAGCATTTGATCGGTGTTTTTGTAGCGGCGGCGGGTCACCTGTGCGGCGACATCTCCCGCTTTCGTGTTTCCGTCAACCCCGGTGGCGGCGGCCAATCTGACCACCGGCGCGAAAGCGGCAAGGGTAATGGCGTTTTTGAGAAAATCACGACGGTTCATATTGTGTTCTCCTTTTCAATCCTTTTGGCAAGGAACAATCCAGTCTCAAATAAAAGCCACGTCGGTATCGCCAGCATCACCTGACTCACGACGTCGGGCGGCGTCAACACGGCGGAAACGACCAGTATGCCAAGCATGACGTAAGGCCGCTGGTGCCGCAGCGATGAAGTTGAAACCAGCCCGAAACGCACCGCCAGCAGCACCAGCACCGGCGATTGGAACATCACGCCAAAGGCCAGCATCAACCACCCGGCCAGCTCCAGAAATTGTGCCAGCCCCAGCATCGGCTGCAATTCGGGCGAGGCGAACCCGACGGAGAAATTCATCAGCATCGGCAGGATCACGCCGACGCAAAAAGCGATCCCGCCGAAAAACAGCACCGAAGAAAACACTATCCACCAGCCGAGAGCGCGCCGTTCGCCCCGATAAAGCGCAGGCAGCAGAAACCGCCACAGTTGCCAGATATTCCACGGGTAGGCCATGGCCAGCGCAAGGATCAGCCCCAGTTTGAGATGCACCCAAAACACCTCCATCGGCGAAAAATAGTGGAGCACCCCCATGCCCGACGGGAAACACCAGCGCACCAGCCACCCGATTATTTCGGGCGCAAGCCAATACCCGACCGGATACAGTACGGCGGTGGCGATCACGATAGCGAGCACGGCCCGGCGCAAGGCTTCAAGATGGTAAATAAGCGTTTCTTGAGATTGTTCACTCATATATATATACAACCTGTTGTTTCAACGCTCCGCAATCGCCTAAAAGCGGCCCACACACAACTTGCTCCCGCCTGAGGAGCGTCACGCCGCGGGGGGCAAATAATGAAACCCGGACTTCCCCCGATCTCAAAATATCCGCATATTTTGCATACGAATATAAGGTAACCCATAAAGCGGAGTAAACAATCTTTTTTTACTCCGAAAATGGATTTTTTTGCAATTTTTAATGTTTTACGGCTATTGCGAATAACGGGCGGTAAGTCAAGGTGACGCCGCCATGCGGCGTGCCGAAGCAACGGCGATAACCTGAAGTAAATTCATCAAGTTCATGCCTCGTCCAGCTGCGTCCGGGCGCGACGCCGGTGACGCCGGTGTTGCGCAGATGATGCAAAACCGCCATCGGTGACGCGAACTCCAGTCGCCGCTCGGCAGCAAAGCAGTGAATCACTTCAAAATAAGGCGTAAGTTGTGAGATCGTTTCGTCCGGCGATGAATAATGAAGTCCGCCTCCGGCGAGTTCGTTGATTTCACCGAGGTTGCCGGGGGCGAAACTGGAAAAGGCGAGCACTCCATCTGGAGACATCGCGGCGGCCAGTCGCGCATAAAGCGTGGCCGGCTCCTCCACCCACTGCAGCGCGGCATTGGCCGCTATCAGCGAAAAACGCCCGTCCAACTTAACGGTTTCCAAATCACCGGCCACAAACGAAACATTGCGGCGGTGACCGTGAAACCCGGCACACTCGGCCACCAGATCGACCAGCTCCAAGTGGTCAAAAACAAACGTCTGCTCAAGCAGATCGGTCAAAAGCCCGGCTCCGCACCCCAGCTCCAATCCCCGGTCGAAACGACCGTGCGGCCGGATTTCCCGCAAAAGCGCAATGATGGTCTCAGCCATTTCCAGTTGAACAACGGCAGCGCGATTGTAGGTGGCCAGGCCGCGTTTGAATCGTTGGCGGATTAAATCCAGTTTCTGTTCTTTTTCTCGATGCACGGGTAACTCCGGAGCTGACTTTCGCATAAGATACCTCTGAGTTGGACAACTGTCAAACCAAATCAAAAAAGTACTTGAAATTTTATGGTTGGGCGTGTAAATTATTTCTGTTTTTATAATATGAGGATCGATCATGAAAAAAATATTGTTTCTGGCCGCTGTCACCGCGCTGATCGGCGGGTGCTCGTCACCGCATCTGTACAATGGATTGTACACCAATCGAAACGGTTCTGATTTCGCCGCGGTCTTCAACGATCAGATCGTGATTCAGCTGCCGCGCCCGGCAATGGTGCCGGGCAACACAAACGCCTGGATATGGGGCGGAAACTATAAACTCGAAAAAAATGGCGAAATCACTCTGGATATGAGCGAAAAGGAACGCAAAGACTGGCGTTTTTACTATAACCTGAACTATGACGAAAACGGTTCGATCAACGTTGAAGTGCTGGGCAATCCGGATAAGTCGTTTGTGCTGAGGAAGCAGGCCGTACAGCCGCGTGCCACGCGCAAACTTGAACCAATGGATTGACCGCCGTCGCCGCTTCGTCAATCAAGTCCGCACATCCGGCGCAACCCGGCAAGCACCGCGTCGGAATCGATGCATTCTCCCGGCAGCCGCAGTAAACGCACATAATCGCGCTCGCAGGCGGCCGTTACCGCCAACGCCCGCGACGCGAGTTCACGCATAAGCGAGCCGTCGACCGGGTGCAGTGCTTGCCCGGTCATAACATAATCGCAATCGATGTCAAGCAAAAATGGCTTTGTGAAGTCGATCCCTTGCAGCAGCGGAGCTAAAAACGCACGCTCAAACACGGCATCGGCCTGTCCGCGAAAGAGTTCGGGCTGGTTAAGCATTATAAATTCGTCGGGGAAATCCGGCGGAGTACGCACTTCGATCAAAGGCGACGCCGGCAGCTCCGCCATGCGCACATGGGTGATCGCCACCGCCCGCGACGCCAAGCCGCTTGAAACCGCCCAGTCAAGTTGTTCGTCGTGACGCAGACGCGCCACCGCCGCCGCCGTCGCGGAGGGGTCGCGCCAAACGCCCGGCTCCACCGCGCCGGAGCCGCGAAACGCTTTTAAGACATCGGTATGATGATCCAGCGTCAATACCATAAAAGGTTGATGCTCCGAGAGTTCGCGCCGCACCTCCGCCCAGTGCGGCAAGACCTGATGGTGATTTTCGGCAACCCGCAATTGTTTCATTGCCGAAACCTTGCCTGAAGCCGCATGGAGCGCACTTCGCGCCGCTTCTCGATCGCTTCGATCAGAAGTTCGGCGGCCAAGGCTCCACACTGGCGGCGCGGCGCAGTCACCACCGGACGCAATGACGGCACGCCGGGAACTTCAATGCCGTCGCAACCGATCACCGGTATATCCAATCCGGCGCGGCGCAGCCCCTCGATGATCTCCGGCAGCTGATGATCGTAGGCGGCGATCAAGGCATCCGGCGCGACGCGCCGGAGCATTTCATCGACCGCGCCGGCAGCTCCCCCCGCCAGCGGACGGGTGTTGGCCAAAAGCGCGGGGTCAAGTTGACGGTATTTTTGCACCGCCCGCCGGTAAGCGGCAAATTTTTGAAGGACTCCTTCATCGACCAGACTGGAGGTCTCCCCGACAAATGCGATGCGCTCACAGCCTCGCGCCGAGAGGAAATCCACCGCTTCGCCGATGCCGGAGGTAAAGTCAAAACTCACCTGCGGTATGGCCGGGTCGCCGACCGGGTCGCACGCGGTGATGAAGCGCACTCCGGAGTTGCGCACCGCGTCAATCAGCCGCCGTTCGCTGACACCGAGCAGAATCCGGCCTGCCGCGTCGCACATGGCGAAGTCGTCAAGTCTCAACAGACCGGTGACGGGGTCGGAAGAAAGCATATTCAGCACCGGCCGGTATCCGTAAAAATTAAGTTTCTCGACCATGCCCAGCCAGACATCGCTCCAAAACGGGTGACTGAGTACCGAGGTAAATCCCTCAAAAATAACTTCTATGCAGCGGTTTCCGGCAATAGCTCCGCCGTTGCGCACCCGGGTGCCGGCGCGCCGTCGCCGCTCGATCAGCCCTTCGGCGGTCAACCGGGCCAGAGCCTTGTCAACCGTCTTGAAGTTCACGCCGAACTCGCGGGCGAGCGCTATCGAACCGGGCAGCCCGTTGGGATACGCCCCGGAAACAATACGCCGCCGGAGTTCGGCGGCGATGGCCGGCTGTTTATTTTCCATAAAAAGTCTCACACATTCGGATTTCAGGCTCCGGCAGCGGCCGGCCGGCCAAAAACCGTTCGGCCAGCGTTTCCGCCCCCTCCCCCGCCGGAAGCCAGTGAATGACCGCCCCCTCGCGTTCCAGTTTCCGGAAAAAGATATCCTGCCGTTTGGCAAACTGCCGGATACGGTCAAGTAAAATGGCGTGCATCGATGGTTCATCGCACTTGCCTTGCAGAAAACGGGCGATCGCGCGATATTCCAGACCGAAATATTCGAGTTTCTCCCAGCTCACGCCACATTGATCGTGCAAAGCGCGGATTTCATCGATCATGCCGGCGGCAAAGCGGGCGTCAAGCCGTGCCGCGATACGCTCACGCACGGCGGCGCGGGGGTAATAGACCCCGATCGCCAGCGGCTCCAGCTCAAATGGTAATTTGAAATTGTCCTTGCCAGGCAGCTCGTACCCGGCCAGAAGCGCACCGACGTAGAGCGCGCTGCCGCCGCAAACGACCGGAAGTTTGCCCCGCCCGGCGATATTTTCGATGGCCGCCGCCGCGTCCACCATAAAACGATAGAGATTGTATTCGTCGCGAGCCGGGTCGGCCACATCGATCAGGTGACAGGCAATCTCCCCATATTCGGCGAGGTCTTTGCCGGTGCCGATATCCATATGCGAATAGACCTGACGCGAATCGGCACTGATGATTTCACCGCCGAAACGTCGCGCCAGCTTGACCGCCAACGCGGTTTTTCCGGTGGCGGTCGGGCCGGTAATAACGATAATTTTTATTTTTTCACTCATAAAACCTGATGAAAATTTGCAATTCCCCGCATGTTCGTATTATATTATGACGCGACTATTTTAAAATTCAATGCTTAATGGCGGATTTTTATGGAAAAACAACGAACAGTCAAAGGCACGGCGGCGGTATCCGGCATTGCCCTCCACTCCGGAGCCAGAGTAACGGTGCGGGTAAAACCGGCACCGGAAAACAGCGGCATAGTGTTCCGGCGGGTCGATCTGCCGGGTGCGCCGGAGGTGCGTCCTCTGGCCACCAACGTGGTAGATGTGCGGCGCGGCACCGCCATTGCCAGCGGCAACGCGGTCGTGTTCACGGTCGAACACATCATG
>JAQVVK010000206.1 GCA_028698975.1 Victivallaceae bacterium | reverse complement strand
GTTCGCTGGCCATCGCTCTGGTCGTGCCGCCGGGACAACTCAGCATGGCTTCGGGAGCCGGGCAGGCGTTTGAAGCGATGTTCGACCGTCTGGGCGTGGCGTGGATGACCCCTGTGATGTGTGTTTTGCTGATCGTCGGCGCGCTGGCTACTGTCATAACCTGGATTCTCGGCCCGTCTCGCGCCCTTTTCGAAGTGGCGCGCGAGGGTTATCTGCCGAAGTTCATGGCGCGTGCAAATTCACACGGTGTGCCGTCGCGTATTTTGTTTATTCAGGCCGGTATAACCTCCACGCTCGCGCTGGCGATCCTGTTCATGCCCAATATCAGCGGCGCGTTTTGGTATCTTATGGCGCAGTCGGCCATCATGTATATGACCATGTATACGTTGATGTTTTTGGCGGCTCTGAAAATGCGCAGCCGTTACCCGCTGCGCCCCCGGCCTTTCAGCGTGCCGGGCGGCACGCTCGGCATGGGCGCGGTCTGCGTGATCGGGATAATCTCCGCTGTGACGGCTCAACTCTGCGGACTTATACCGCCGGAATCGGTGCGAAGTCACGGCGTCGGGGCCGGCTTTCTTTATTCCGGCATGCTGCTGGCGGTGACCGGCTTTTTCGCCGCGATACCGCTTTGGCTGGTCGCCCGCCGCCGTCGTGCTCAGCGGCGCGAAGCCGAATTTTTACGCAGCAGGCGGCGCACCGAGCGCATATCGGCAAGATCGCGCTCCTGAAGCAGTTTTACGAAGTTCTCAAACGAACCGTTGCTTAAGACGCTCAGCCGGTTGCCGCGATCGACGTTTGCCGTGAATTGATTTCGCCGGTATATGATTTCCATAAATATGAACCGCCGGAATTCGGGAAGCAAATCCGACGTCAACAGGTTCGCCCGATCCAGCCGCGCACCGTAGGCGGCGATCATCTGGTCGGCGATCGCGTTTCCGGCATTCATTTCCCGCGGTATTTCTATATACAGCCAGCCGGCGCGAATGTACCACCTCAACTTGCCTCCGCTGTGCGGAATTTTGACTTCCGCTAAAATCGGCATCTTGATCGATGTCTTTTTTTCCAGTTCGATCAAGATGGCCATGGTCGCCGCCACATCGTCGTGCAGACGGGCGGCGGGGATGCTTAAATTTTTGCGTCGCATCTGGGATTCAAGCGTTTGCAGCGATCTATCTGCCGGAGCGATACGTTTTACCACCTCTGCCGGCCAGCTTTTTTTAACCGGCACGGTTTTTCTCGGTACTGCCGGAGTCTTTTGGGTCGTCGAACCGGAATCCCGTCGCGGCGTCGCCCAAACCGGCGGCCGTACCGGCTGCGGCGGGGGAGGCTGAACCGGTTGCATCGGCTGCGGCGGGGGTTGCCGATCCGGCGAATTCTCTGCGTCGTCTTCCTGCTGAAGCATTTCCCGCTCCGGTGCGGGGGGCGGAGTTTCGCTCTTTACCCGGATGACCGGCATACTCTCCGGCTCTTGGTCTGCTGTCGGCGGTGTCGGCGGTGTCGGCGGTGTTGGTCGTGTTGGCGACTCCGGCTTTTTTTCCATTTCGACCGGCGGCGGCGTAAACAGATCGAGCCGGTGGTTTTTTTCCGCCTCGTAATGAGCTTTTATCACCCAGATCGCCGCCAGACCAGCCACCGCGATGACGGCGGCGGCGAGCCATACCGCCAGACGGCGGCGGCGCAGTGGCGGGCAGTCCTGCTTTGCCGCCGCGGAAATGACGATCGGCTCGGCAATCCTCTCCCCGGCACTCAGTCTCGCTGCAAAAAATTTCTTAATCTCCCCCCAGCCGTCCGGCCGGTCGGCCGGGTCTTTGGCCAGCAGGCGATCGACCAGCTCCGCCAGCTCGGGATCGATGCCGGGGCATTTTTCCCAAAGCGGCTCCGGTGTGGCATTAAGGTGCTGATCGAGCACATCCTCAGCGTTGCCGACAAAAGGCGGATCTCCGGTCAAAAGTTCATATAGCATTATTCCAAAGCTGTAAAGATCGCTGCGGACGTCGATTTGCCCGGAACCATTTATGATCTCGGGTGCCGCGTAAAGCGGAGTGGCCATAAGTTCGCCCGAATTCTGCGCCCCGCTGACCCGCGCCAGCCCGAAGTCCGCCAGCTTCACCATGCCGTTGTCGTCGCGGATAAGCAGATTGCCCGGCTTGATGTCGCCGTGGGTCATGCTCGCACTGCGCCACGCGTAATCCATGGCCGAAGCGAGTTCGGCCGCGACCCGGCAGATAAACGACGGGGTGAGGTGTTCCGGCTCGGTCAGGCGTATCTCCTCAAGCGACTTGCCTTTGACGTACTCCATCGCAAAAAAACAGATGCCGTCGGAAGTCACCCCGGCGTCGAGAGCCTGCACGATGTTGGGGTGGCTCAGGCGGGCGGCGTAGCGAGCCTCTTTGAGCAGTTGGGCGGTGTATTCGCGGTTTCCGGCCAGATCGGGCAGCAGAATCTTGAGCGCGACGTTGCGCTCCATCATCAGCTGTCTTGCCAGATAGACCGCGCCGTTGTTGCCGCAGCCGATCTCGGCGTTGATGCGAAAGCCCGCGATCTCGCGGCCGATCATCGCCTCCGCGCCGGAATTGCCATGTATTTCAAATGCGTCCAATCAATCGCCTTTCCTGACCCGTTTGAAAAATTCGCGGATGATCCGCCCGGCTTCGTCGCTTCTCAAACCGCCTTCGACCGCCGGGTGCCACAGCATGCCGGGGTGGCCGGTAATATCGAGGCTCGAACCACAGCCGCCGCAGCGCGGATCGGCCAGCCCGAAAACGATACGCCCGACCCGGGCGTTGACCAATGCTCCGGCGCACATGGCGCAGGGCTCCTTTGTGACATATATGGTCACATCATCCATGCGCCAGTCGCCGCGCAGACGCTCCAGCTCGTGCAGCAGCTCGATCTCGGCGTGCGCCGTCACGCTGTGACGCTCCTCCACCCGGTTGCGGGCGGAAGCGACGGCCTGCCCGCCCGCCGCCGCGACCGCGCCCACCGGGACTTCTCCGGCGGCGGCGGCTTCGCGGGCCAGCTCAAGCGCGGCTTGCATCAAAGTGTCGTCTTCGGCGGAGAAACTCATTTTTCGGTCTCGGTGACCCTCAGCACAAACTGCCGGTAAAGTACGAATTCGAGCCGCACATATTTGTCGCCGTACTGGTAGTTGAACACAATAGTGCGACAGCCGTTTTGCTCACCGACGACCACCCCGTCACC
>JAQVVK010000205.1 GCA_028698975.1 Victivallaceae bacterium | reverse complement strand
CCTCGCTTATCGTACAATCAAAGGCGGCTGTATCGGCAAGGCTCTCAAAAATCTCGGATTTCTGGCGGATGCCCAAGCCGTCGCCGGTAAATTCGCCGCCTTCATCAATGGACTTGGCGCCAAAACGCTGGTGGTTTCCAACCCGGCGGCCTATGACGCGCTGGTCAACGACTGCAAGGAATTCGGCATTGCGTTGAACGTCAAGGTGATGCACAGCAGCGAATACTTCCTCGCAACTGGCGTTAAATTCTCGAAGTCGGCCGGCGGCCTCTATTATCTGGAGAGCGACTATCTACGCAACTACAACAATGACTTGCAGTTCCCCAAGGAATTGCTGGCCGCGATGGGGGCGAAACTCATTCCGTTCGGCACCAACAACGAGGAATCCTACACTTGCGGCGAAGGCGCGGTGGTGTTGCCGAAGATAAGCGCGGAGCTGGTCGAAAAACTGGCGAAATACATCGCAGCCCGCGCCGATCATCCGGCGACCGACGTGATCGCCGTGGCGTCGCCGTATACCAAACTTCAGCTTTCCAAATACACTTCGCTCAAGGTGAAGACATTGGAAGAATTGGCGGCTGAAAACCTCTGAGGGGTAATATATTATGGCTCTGGTAACCATGAATGAACTGCTTCCGGCCGCACGTCGAAATAAACGTGCGGTGGGGGCGTTTAATATCGCCAACTACGAAACCGCGCTGGCGGTGATGAAGGCGGCGGAGGCGGAGAAGTCGCCGGTCATCATTCAGCTTTATATGCGTTTGTTTGATTCGGAAAAGGCGTCGGATTTGGCCGGTATGCTGATTCGTCTGGCCAACCGCTCAAACCAGCCGATTGCGCTTCACCTCGACCACGGGGCGACGCTGCGTCATGTCATTGTGGCGTTGCGGGCGGGATACACCTCCGTAATGCTTGACGGGTCGCGGCTGCCGTTTGACGAAAATGTGAAGATCACCAAACTCGCGGTGGAGCTTGCGCAGGCGGCCAAAGCCAGCACCGAAGCGGAGATCGGCCATGTGGCGCAGGGCGACGAAACCGCCTTGACCCAAGTCGATGAAGCGGCGGCCTTTGCGGAGGCAACCCGCGTCGATGCTCTGGCGGTTTCCATCGGCACGGCACATGGTTACTACAAATCGACGCCCAAACTTGATATTGCCCGCTGTCAGGAGATCGCCAATGCCCTGCCGGGGCTGCCGCTGGTGCTGCACGGCGGCTCCGGTACGCCGTTGGCAGACGTTCGCAAAGCCATCGAGGCTGGAATATCCAAGGTCAATATCGCCACGGAATACATGGATACTTATCTGAAATCCACCCGGAAACAACTTAACGGGCTTGACGGCAAGTTTGTCCCGGTGGACAAGTTCTATGACCCGGTTGTGGACGATTGCGCCGCCCATGCCGCACGGCTGATCCGTTTCTTTGCCGGTAAATAGCCGAAGCCGCCGACGTATCGGCCGCCATTGATTTGGAGGATGAACGATGTTTTTTGAAGATGTGAGTTTGTATAGCCGCTTTGAACTGGGTGACATGACCGCTCTGTATTTCAAGGCGGGGAAGCGATTGATGTTTACCTTGATCCCGGCGGGAAGCGAGGCGAAAATCCCCGATCACCGGCGGAACATCAATGACTCCATCGGCTTTCGCAGCAACTACCGGACTTTGAAAAACAGTTCGGTGGTGGTGCCCAAGGACAGCGCGATCCAGTTTCAACTGCTTTCAGACCCGTGGTCATACCGCGGGCTGATGCGCAACGGCGGCACGGTCGGCGGCCTCGAATTGCTGCGGCAGGTAGCGGCGGACGGCGTGATCACCACCGTGTTTGGCGACCGGCGCGGGTTTGAGGCGGAGCAGACGCTCCGCTGGCGGGCCGGGGAGCGGTATATTGTCATCAACACCACGGTGAGCAACCACTCTGCTCAAACCGTGGAGCTGGGCATGTTGGAGAGCTTCACGCTCAATATGCTCTCGCCGTTTCACGCCGACCACGCCCCCGACGCGCTTAAACTGCACCGCTATTGCAGCCAATGGGCCAGTGAGGGGCGGCATGTGGAAAACGCGGTGGAGGATCTGGAGTTGGGCATACCGTGGAACGGCGACTTTCCGCATGGATTTCGCTTCGGCCAGCAAAGCTCCATGGTGGTGCGCGAATATTTCCCGACCGTCGGCTTGGAGGATACCGTTTCCGGCGTGACCTGGGCAATACAACTTGCGACGGTTTCGCCGTGGCAGATGACGGTTGCCCGCAACGGCGACTTTCTCTCTTTGGGCGGCGGCAAACCCGATTTTGAATTTGCCAACTGGCGGCATACCCTCCGCCCCGGCGAAAGCTGCGCCGGCATGCCCGCTGTGGTCACTTGCACTGACGGCGGCATGCAGCAGGCATTGAACCGGCTTACCCGCTACCCGGTGGAACACGCCGTGGCGCATCCCGCCGCCGAAAGCAAACTTCCGGTGATCTTCAACGAATTTTGTTCGACTTGGGGAGAACCGTCCGAAGAAAAACTTTTGCCGGTGCTTGAACGTATTTCCGGGCTGGGCTTCGGTTATTTTGTGATCGACGGCGGGTGGTCGCGCGACCCGGCGACCCGGCTGCCCGGCATCGGTGACTGGAACCCCGACGAAAAGATTTATCCGTCGGGGTTAGACAGTCTGCTGGCGAAAATACGGGCCGGCGGCATGATACCCGGCATCTGGTTTGAATTTGAAAATATCGCCTCGACTTCGGAGTTGTTTAGTCTTCACCCGGATTGGCTGGTAAAATGGGAAGGCCGTCTGGTGCATCCATCCGACACCGATCGGTATTTCCTTGATTTCCGCAAAGCCGAAGTGCAAAAATATCTTGACGAAAAAGTGATCGCATTTCTGCGGAAACACCGTATCGGATACATGAAAGTCGATTACAACGCCGCATTCAGTCGGGCCGACAGCGCGAATGGCTCTTATGCCGATGGCGTGCAGGAGGTGCTTGAGTCGGTGAGAGCTTTTTATCTGAAGCTGCGGCAGGAACTCCCCGAACTGGTGCTGGAAATCTGCTCGTCCGGCGGGCACCGGCTCACCGCCGAATGGTTGCGTATCGGCGATATGGCGAGCTTCTCCGACTGCCACGAGGGATTGCCCGTGCCGGTCATTGCGGCGCAAACCGCGCTGCAAATACCGCTTACCGCCAATCAGGTGTGGGCTACGCTGCGTCGCGGCGAGGAGGAGAAATGAACGAA
>JAQVVK010000044.1 GCA_028698975.1 Victivallaceae bacterium | reverse complement strand
CGAAGTGACGAGTACGGCGGTAGCCGCACGGAGGAACGGAGAGCGGGGGTTCCCCCAAAAGTACCCGAAGCCCGCGTAAGCGGGACCCGAGGCTCAAACGCCGAGGGTGGCAACTTTTGGGGGTAATATCGGCGGGCGTATGCTAAACAAAAATTTTTAAGCGTAGCGCCAAAAAAATTTTTAGCCCGCCGCGGCCTTGCTTACTCACAAAGGCCTTGTTATAGACAAAACTTTTGATCCTATCTTCTCACATCGCCCCGGCAAATGCTCTGCACAGCCACGGCGGATAAATAGCGGGGGGCGTTAAGCCGCCCCCCCCCCTGCGCCCACTGCATGGGGCTGTTATCGGCTGTTTGGCAATCGGCAAGCCCGAACATAGGTAGTAGCGGCCCGCGCTTCGCTCGCGGCCTTTATGGGCGGCAAAAAAAGGCAAAAAAATGGTGCGTCCACACGGACTCGAACCGTGGACCCAATGATTAAGAGTCATTTGCTCTACCGACTGAGCTATGGACGCACTTTATGTCACAGTCACCCGCGACAGTTCTTTAAATTACACCGATTTCAGATAATTGCAAGCTCATTTCTGCAAAAATTCAAAAAAATCGCCACCCAATACACATCTAAACTTTTTTGACCAATTACACAAAACAAAAAAACGCAGGGTCATCGACCCTGCGAAATTAAATCTCATAATGATCTTTCGGTAACGCTCCACCCCAAAGATCACATCATCGGCATTTGCATGGCAGCAGGCATCGCCATCTTCATCTCAACTTTGTTGTCCTGCATCATCTTATCCATGAACTTGCTGAAGGCTTCCTGCTTGCGCTGCATGGAGAGCGACTGCTCAATGTCCGCCTTGACATCGGCAAACGGCACCTTGCCGGCAGGAATGATCTCCTCAAGCCGGATGATGTGATAACCGAAACGACTCTTGACCGGAGCCGAAAACTGGCCTTTCTCCTTGAGCGCGACTGCCGCCGTCTCAAAATCTTTGTCCATCTGGCCTTTTCCCGGCTCAAAACCCTGAAGTTTGCCGCCCTGCTTACTGCTCGGGCAAGCACTGTCAGTCTTGGCGATCGCCTCAAACTGCGCGGGATCCGCTTTCAGCTTCTCATAAGTCGCGGCCGCTTTGTCGGCCGCCGCCTTGTCGGCCGCCTCGTCCTTGCCGTCAACATTGTAGAGAATGTGCGACGTTACAATCAACTCCCCGCGCTCGAAATACTGCGGATTGTCATTGTAGAACTTTTGCGCCTCCTTCTCCGTCACCGGCTTGACGTCTGCCAATACCTTTTCAACAAACATGTTTTCGGCAAGCTGTTCGCGGAACTGCGGATTTCCGGCCATCTCATTGATCTTCGCCTCTATGGTAGTACCCTCTGCGGCAAAAGTCTTTTTGAGCATTTCAAGCTGATCGGCCGACATGCCCTTGACCAATTTTTCGAGCTCGGCCTTGGCGGCGGCTTCGTCAACATTGATCCCGGCTTTCGCGGCGGCCTCGGCAACCAGACGCTTTTGAACCATCTGCTTGACCACTCCCGGCACGATCTGCTTCATCACGTCGGCGGTAAACATCGGCGGAAGCTGGCCGTTGGGCAGCTGCGCCTTGATGGCCGCTTCCACATCGGCACGGGTGATCGCCTTGCCATTGACCGTGGCGACCACTTCCGGAATCTCGGCCCAAATGTCGGTCTTTTTCTCTGCGTCCGCGGGAGCGGCGGCTTTTTCAGCCGGAGCAGCCGGTGCCGCAGGAGCGGCGGGAGCCGCCGGTGCATCGGCCGCGCAAAGCGAGACCGCCATTGAACCTGCCGCAAAGAGCGACCACATCTTCTTACGATTTATCATATTTATTCCTCCTTATTTTGGGGAACGCCTTCCCCCTGTTTTCTTAACCTGTCGACAATTTTAAACATATACTCCGCCAGACCCTATTTTTCAACCCGGCAAGCAAATATTTTCAACATTTGTATGCAAAAACGGCCCGTCATCGACGGGCCGTCTGAATCATGACGCTATGCCGATATCAGTTCTTGGTGAGCTTAAAAGTATCGCTGACCGTGTCCGCACAGCTGCCATCCGATTTCGGGAAAGCCTTCCCTCTTACCGCTTCGGCCTCAAGCGCCTCAACGTGACTGTCAAGGAAAAAGAAGTTCGCACGGCCGCCGTGGGCATCAAGCGGCTGCCCGTTGCCCTGCGCGGCGTTTGCCGTTGTGTTGCTCATGTCGATCTTTGCCGACTGCGGCGTGGTCGCCCCAACCCCGGTACACCCGCCAATGATAAGCGAACTCGGTGAATATGTATTGTTGTCTGCGTCTGTCAGCAGCTTGCTGCCGCGGAAGTCCAGCCCATCGGCCGACTTGGCCGGATCAACCCAAGCCGCGCCGTAAACCAGCTCCGGGCTGGCACTGCCGTCACTCGACTGCCCGGCCACCGAACAACGCATCACGTTATAATCCTTGAGATAACCCTTGACATAGAGATAACGACTCCAATACGGCTTCTCCGTGGCGGCCAGCTCATCCTTGTCGGTGCCCTGATTGCTGCCGTCAAAAGACTTGAAGAAGCCCTTCTTGTCGTTCATCGCCTGAATGATCGACTTGATCACCTGCCCCTGATTGCTGGCGCAGGCGGTGGCGTTGGCACTGGCGCGCGCCTTATTGAGCGCAGGCAACAGCATCGCGGCCAAAATGGAGATGATAGCGATCACTGTGAGCATTTCGATCAAAGTGAAACGACTACGCTTATTTTTCATGGCAAAAACCTTTCCTTTTCCGGTTGCGTTCAAATCAATCCATTAAATAGAATAACCGTGATTGACGCTTTTGTCAAGGGAAAATACGATTTTTGATAAAAAAAAACGCTTTTCGATTGAAAAAAAAGCATTCAGAGCTAATGTAATCGATGAACATGCACACATAACTTTAACTTTGGGAGAGAGAAACACCATGAAAAAGCATAATTTCACTTTGGTTGAACTCATGGTCGCCATCGGTATAATCGTCATCCTGGCCGCGCTGCTGCTGCCCGCCGTCATGAAGGGACAGGAAAAGGCTCGCATTACCAACGCCAAGTCCGACATGGCCTCGATCATCACCGCCCTGAAACAGGTTGACGCCACCTACAACAAGATGATGAATCCCGGCGTGTCATACATGCCATCCGTTTCCGGCAGCAATAATTTCATCCGCATAGACGGCGACACCGCCGAGTCGGCCTACAACAAGTTCATCATGGAGCTGACCAACCCGACCTACAGCAAAAGCGACAAGTTCGATATGAACATCAACAAACGCAAAATCCGCTTTCTCGACCCGCGCACCGAATACAACCCGGAGCAAACCATTGCAAACAACGCCAATAATCTGTGGCGCGACCCGTGGGGCAACCCCTATGTGGTGATCTTCAACAGCGACTACACCGATCAGATCACCGATCCGCGCGACAACAGCAAAAAGCTGTCCGCCAAAGTCATCATTTACTCGTTTGGGCCTAACGGTCAAGACAACAACGGCAAAAACGCCGTTGACGACATCGGCTCGCCCGACAAAAACGACGACGACGTCTGCAGCTGGATTCAGTAATCACTTCGATGAAGCTGCCCGGCAAATCGGTCTTGGTGACCGGCTCCGCCCGGAGAGTCGGCGCGGTGATCGCCCGTGCTTTCGCCGCAGCCGGCTGCCGCGTGGTCATACACTGCTTCAAATCGTGCACCGAAGCCGATGCGCTTGCCGCCGAAATCGGCGCACCGGTGGTTTGCGGCGACTTGACCGCGCCGGGTGGAGCCGAAGCGGTTTTTCGGGCCGCCGGACACATCGACATACTGGTCAACAACGCCTCGCTTTACCGCCATTTTGAAGTGGTTTCAGGCCATGACCGCGACAAATCCTATTTTGAAACAAACGCCGCCGCCCCGCTCCGGCTGCTGGAATTGTGGTCGCTTCAACCGCTTTCGGAGGGAGCCGCCGTCAACATCATCGACCGCGACGCCCTGTCATCACAAACCGGCGGCGATTATCTCGCCTCAAAACGCCGGTTCCTCGCCGGTTCAAACGAATTCGCCCGCAAGCTGGCCGCCCGCAACCTGCGGGTTTCCGCCGTGCTGCCCGGGCCGATGATCCCGCCCGACGAAGTGGCGGATAAATCCATGCGCAAAACCCGCCCCGGTCTGCCGCTGGGCCGCCCGGTCTCGCCCGACGATCTCGCCGCCGCCGTACTCTTTCTGGCGGCCAACGACTCTATAACCGGAGCCGAACTCATACTCGGCGGCTCGACGACGGCTTGACAACGCCGCCTTGCCGGTGTATTGTAAGGCAAATCGCTGGAGAAAAGTCATGAAATCGAACTTGCCGGAAAAATCCAATAATGACGCTCTGCTGCTCGGCCTCGGCCTCGACAATCAAGACGGACACCGCCGGGTGACCACCGGAGACAACTTCTGTCTGGTCGGGGGTTCGGAGGAAACCCACGACCGCATGACCGAAACCACGATCAAGTTCAACGAAGAACTGGCGCGGCGCGGCAAGCAGCTGCATGATCTGTCTCCGGAGGAATTCACCGATCTCATGCACGAAGCCACCGACCGGTAACCACGGAGCCTGGAAACGCATGGCAAATTATCTGATAAATTCACTGGAGCGATACCTTTCGCCGCATTCCATACCGCTGTACGTCGAGGAAATCGCCGCCGGCCGCCACCCGGCGCGGCAGTTTCACGGCCACTCGTTTCTGGAAATCGTCGTGATTCTGGCCGGCAAAGGACTGCATGTGGTGGGCGACACCATCTCGGAAATCAGCGACGGCGACGTTTTGCTGATCTACCCCGGCGCGGTGCACGCCTACAACAACACCGAAACCCTCGGCCTGGTCAACGTGGTTTACGACCCGGCCACTCTCGCGCTGCCGATGCTTGACGGCGGAGCCATGCCGCTATTTCAGCGTTTCATGACCCAGCATACCGGCGTGCCCGAAGAGAAGATCGCCGCGCCGCTGCTTTGTCTCACCAAACCGGAAAAACGCAAAGTGGTCGGTCTGATCCACCGTCTGGCCGACGAACTCGCCTCCAAACGCGCCGGCCACATGTTTATGAGCCTGACCATCTTCATGGAGTTGATCGCCACGCTCTGCCGCTGCGAAAAAGCCACCGCCTCCGACAACGACGTCGAGTACATGGTGGGCGACGCCATCAACTATATGCACACCCATTTGGCCGAACCGTTTTCACTCGCTAAACTGATGGGCAAAGTCAACATGACCCGCCGGAGTTTCTTCCGTCACTTTCGCAAGGCGACCGGAAGCACCCCGGCCGAATACCTCAAAGGACTGCGCTTTTCGTGTGCATTGAATCTGCTGTCGCACTCGGATCTATCGATCGAAGAGATCGCTTCCCGCTGCGGTTTTTGCAGCGGAAATTACCTCTGCCGGCTTTTCCGCGAGCGCAGCGGCATGTCGCCGCGCCAGTTTCGCACCGCAATGAAAAGCAAGGACATCAATCCAGATCCAAAGCCCGCCACACCGCCTCAGCATACACCCGATGCAAAAAGTCGTTTGGGTGATTGACCCCGTTGCCGGTGACGTCAAAGAAATTCTTGCCGTGCGTCATCTGGCTGCAAAATTCGTTGACCGAAGCATAACTGCGCCCCTGAGCGGCGGCAAGTTCACGCAGCACGGCGGAGAGTTCGCGTGATTTCTCGGGAGGAGTAAGTTTCCAATCCTGATTTCCGCACATGGGGGAGACCAGCACAAACTCCATCGCCGGATTGGCTTGCGTTGCGGTTTCCATTATTTTGACAAGATTGGCCCGGTAATTTTCCGCCGGAGCCAGCAATTCATTCATGCCGAACGCGATAAAAAGCACATCCGGGGTCATGTGAGACAAACATTTCTCCAGCTGCTCCACCCCGCTGCAGCTCGCGGTGCCGCCCACCGCCGAATTATTCATCCGCACCTGACTGAACACCGCGGAAAGCCGCTGCGCGACCAGCCCGGCATAAGGCGGCTGATAGGGCGGCGCGCCCACCCTCGCGCTGGCGTTGGAGCCGTTGGTGATGCTGTCGCCCACAAACGCGACGCAAAGCGGGCGGCCGGAGTCAAGAATCCGCCTCAATCCCGGAAGTTTTCCCGCCGTGCTCTCCGCCTCCGGCAGCGCGGCCGAAGTCACATAGTCGATCTCCGCCTGATAACCGGCGAAAAAAGCACCCTCGGCGTAAAAACACAGACCGGTAGGTGATTTTTCGCCGCTTTCCAACGCATTGGCTCCCGGCGCGGGGAAAAATATCGCATTCTCCCGTTTGGGGTAACGCAACGCCGCGGGAAACAGGGGCAGACGCGAACCGGGCAAACGACGCAAAGCCCCGCGCTCCGGATCGAAAGCAAAATCACGCCCTTCGGTAAATTCGGCTCCGTTCATCCGGTTGACGCAGCGCACAATCCGCTCCGCCGGCAACGCAAGATAGACCGTTTCCCGGCCTTCTTCAAAAAGCACACTTTCGCCCAACACCATATGTTGAACGCGATCAAACAATTCGTACATGGCAAAATCTCCCTAAAAACACATTATTTATGATATGTGACACGGCACCCATGGCTTTTTTACCGCCCGGCAAATCACCCTATCAAATATTTCTTTACACTGACAACCGGGGTTTCTTCGTAGGACGCGATTTCCGGCTCGGTACCGGCCGGGTGACCGACCGAAAGCGCGATTCCGCCCGGCACATCGTGCCACTCGACAAGGATGTTTCCATGCGAAGTCGGCACTTCGCCCGAAGCCGCAGTCAAGCCGCCCCGGCAAGGCTTAACCTCGAAACGGCGGAACCCCGGCTCCAACGGCCGCACCCCGAGCAAGCCGCGACCGCAGTAATACGGCATGACGCTGCTCCATGCGTGGCAAAGACTTCCGGCACGGTAAAAATCCTCGCTTCCGTGCCGGGTTTCCCACAATGAAGTCGCGCCGCCGAGCACGATCGGGTCAAAAATCCGCTGCAAATAATCGTTGAGCAGCCGCCGCGCCCTGCCCCCGCAATTCAGCAGAGCCTTGACCAGATAACGCAGCGCACTGAGGTCGATCTGGCAAAGCGTACCGCTGCTGATCGCCTCAAGCAGGGCGTCGACCCGCGCTTCCGGCACCAGTCCGTCGGCCAGCATCACCGTTTGAATGTGTTCAAAGAAAATCTTTTCCGAGGCGTCGTCCGATGCCCCGTACAACTTCAGATCGTCGCGCCATAAGCGTTTATCCAGCTCGGCGGCCAGCGCGGAGGCCCGTTTATCCAGCTCGACCGACCGCTCATGGTTGCCGGAAAATCCGTGCAGACGCGCCGCCGACCGCAAAGCCTCGTACAAATACAGGTTGTAGGGAGCGGCCAGATACGCGCCGCGACCGGAGAGGTCGCCGTTCCACTCGCAGAAATTCCATATCTTTTTGCCGGAACCGGGGTGATAAAGGCCGGGGCGATCCGGGTCGGCCTCCGCCAAAGCCCGGTCGATTATCGCGTCAATCTGCCCCAGCCAGCGGCAAGTGAGCGAGGCGTCGCCGCTGAACAAGTGGTGTTCGTACAGCGCGGTAATCCACACCATCGTGAACGCGGGTATGGTCACCTTGATCCGGCCCGGCGAAGTCAAGGCAAGATAACGCTCGCCATCATACGATTTGCCGAGCAGATCCAGCGAGGCCGCCGCATAATCGTAATTGCCCCAGACATAATAGCCGTACAGCATCTGGTTGCGGGAATCATAGGCATACAACCCCTGTTCGCGCCACGGACAATCTTCGTAATGCTCGTGCATGCAAAGTTTGAGCGTATCCACCGCGACCCGGCGGGTGTGCGCCAACAGCCGGTCGCAACTCTCGAACTTCGACTCCGGCGGCAAGGGTATCTGCAACGGCACCACACCGATATAGTGCAGTACCGGCGCGGCGTCGGCGGCCAGACCGGTTATATGCAGCTCGATATAACGCGCCCCCAGACGGCGGTGCACATAAATAAAATCGTTCACTCCCGAGTGGCAGATATAGCGGTCGACGTAGCTGCTTCCGCCGATACAGCAACGCACCCGGCCGTCGTCAAGATGTTCGCCAAAGGCGATGTCAACCACCGTCCCGGCCGGAGCGTCAAGTTTCAGATGCACAAAGCCGACCGTTTCACGCCCGAGGTCGGCGATCACATAAAAGCCGTTGGCGGACGGACGCCGCGAGAGCGGGCGGAACTTCAATGCAGCCTCACCGTCTGCCGCGATCTTTATATCCGGAAACATCAGCCCGGTCTTATCCCACGGCAGACTGTCTTCCTCAAATATTTCATCGTAACGCAGCGGGGCCAGCCAGTCGCCGATACAAGTTGCGCCCAAACTCGCCGCCTCCGACTCGCGCCGCAGCACCCCGGCTTGCACCATTCTAACCTCCGGCTCCGGCAATTCGAGCAGCTGCGGCACATGGCGCGGACTCATTTTCCACCCGGAGGCGGCCTCGACCGCAATCGCGCTCCGCCACGCTGAATCGTCGAAATCAACGGCCCGCCAATTCATCGCCCGGCGGGAATCATACATAAAAGCAAATCCGAGCAAAGGCGAAGTCTTGCCGGCCTTTTCCGGGAAATAGGCCGGGTTGTCGGCGCATTTCCAAGTGTTATTTGTGGCACACACCAGCTTGCCGTCGCCAAAAATCCGTACCATCAGATAGGGAACGCCGGCCTGCACGGTCAGGAAATCCTCGCCGACAAAATGCACCTCCACCGCGACCACGTTTTCGCCCTCGCGCAACAGGCCGTCCAGCGCGGCTGTCGAGAAAGTCTTGTCACCCGGCAGGTCGGCGGTCTGCTGCACCGGCAGCCGCACGCCGTTGACATAGACCGCATAACTGGAATCCGCCGCTATCTCCAGTCTGGCCGCCTCGGGAAGGGCGGCGCAGGTAAAGCGTTTGCGAAAGATCCGGTAAACATCTTTTACGCCGGATTCGGCGTCACTCCAAATACAGTAACCTTGATTCATAATCAGTGCCATTGGTTTTAGGATTGGATAGGACGGCTGGCGATATCTTTTTAAAATAGCATGTCAAGAGCTTTTTTCAAATCGGATTACACCTGCGACAACGCAAAAACAACCGCGTGTTTCACCTCGATTCACCATAAACACCCCCGTTTTACGGCAAAAACCGGAGAGTTTTTGGCAAAAAACACCCCTTTGGCACTAATCGGATAAAAAATGTCACTACAGGTAATGTTTTAAATGACGATCCGTGGTATAATATGACTGTTGACACAAATAAAAGGCAACCTGAATCCTAAAACAAAGGAGATACCATGAAAGAATCAACTTGCATCCGGCCCGGGCGGCACTTCGGTTTCACCTTGATTGAACTCCTGGTGGTGATCGCCATCATCGCAATTTTGGCGGCCATGCTGCTGCCCGCGCTGAACAAGGCGCGACTGGCGGCCCGCAAAACCAGTTGTGTCGGCAACTTCAAGCAGGTCGGTCAGGCCGTGATGATGTATACCGGCAACAACAATGACTTCCTCACCCCGCATATCTCCCGTTTCGGCTGGTCGCTGATGGTCGATGAATATCTGGGGAGGCAGCCTAACGACGATTTTTATGACGCATACAAAACCGATGCGGCCGGCGCCCTCAAAAACCTGTCGTTCCTCTCTTTGAGCAGCGTACTGTACTGCCCGATCGCTCAGGCGGCGGGCGGCACCAACGGGCAAAGTTCCAAACTGTGCGCCACCAGCTATGCTCCGATCTGCGAACCCGAGGGCAACACCTCCTCCAAAGACAGCTACGGATGGGGATATTTCTCCGCCGGATGTACGACGCTGGTAAACCCCAAACGCATCTCCGGTCTCAAAGGCGGCCGCCCGCTGATGCTTGAGCTGCCGTATTTCGGTATCTACACACATACCATCGGGGATGTTTTGGTGACCGACTCCAACGCTCTCAACGCCGCCCGCATGACCTATGGCAGCGAGGTTACCAAACGCGCCGCCTTCGGCAAAAAACATGGCGGCTCATACAACGCGCTGCATTCCGACATGAGCGTGCAGAGCGTCAAGGACAACCAGACTTGGGACAGCGACGAGTATCTTTTCAACTAACAGGCAAGTGTTCACGAATTTTCTAAAAAACAACGGCAAAACCAAAACCAAGGAGTAGTGCCATGAAAAAAATGATCGCAATGATGATGGTCGTCGGAACCTGCGCCGCACTGTGCGCCGCCAAACTGCCAGGCAACGTCGAAAACTGGAAAGTCATGACCCTCTTTCACGGCCCCAACCTCACCATGCAGCTGCCTTTTACCAATACCCCGACGCTGGTGCTCAACAAGGGCAATGTACGTCTGGGCGGAGTGGTCATCCAGATCGGCGCAAAGCAGCTGGCCGCCAAGCAGGAACGCGAATCCGAACGGGTCTGCGTCTACAAATTCGCCGACGCTCCCGCCGCGTCGCTGCGCTGCGAACTTACCGCCGAAAATTTCATGAAAGTGGCCGCCGTCGATCCGGACGGTAATTTGCAGATCCATCTTGCGCTGATCGTCGGCGAACTCAGCAAAGGCAAGGTTTTGGTTGACGGCAAGGCGATTTCCTTGGCCGACAAGCAAGAGCTGCGCGATGTCCGCCTGATCAAATGCTACAGCGGCGACCCGAAAATGGCGTTTTCCATCCAAGTGCCCGACAATGCCAACAGTGTGTTGGCCATCACCCCTGATTTCCGCTATGGATTTCATCTCAAGGTGACCGCCAACGGCGCGGACAATCCGGCCGAAATCACCATGATCCCCGGCAACCTCTAAGTCAAACGCTATTTCGGTTCCACTTTTTCAAAACACAATCAAGGTTTAACATGCTCAGCTCAAAATATGCGCTGATAGGCGGGCTTTTGCTCGGATTGGCGGCTTATGCCGACGAATTTCCCGGCTACGAACCGCCGTTCAAGGCCTCCTCATCGCTCCGCAAAACGGTCACGACCTGCGTGCCCGGCAAAGCGGTAACCTGCTTTCAGGGCAGCGGCATGTCGCTCAAGTTCTTTTTGAACGGCACCCCCAACTGGTTCTCGCCGGATCAGAAAATGCGTTACGGCGCGATCACCGCCGACTTCAACGGCAAAACCCTCAACGGAGTTCGCTCCGCCGGCGAAAACCAAAAGGTTATACAATACACCTACCCGGAGCTGCCCGGTCTGAAGTTTGACTTCAGCCTGCGCGACGACGGGCTGGTCAACGCATCGCTCGGCCGCGAAGAAGGACTGACCGGCTGCGAACTCAAGATGATTTTCATCGGCGAGTTTTTCGGCGGCTCGGTCATCAAGATCGATAATAAGAGCTTTGCGCAGCCGCCCTATCGCGCCGACGCCTCTTTTTACAAGAAGCTGTTTGACGGCTCGGCTTCGGAACTCACCTTCTTCGCCGAAAGGCCGGATAAGACCGTAACCGTTAAATTCGCGGCCCCGGTCAAACTTACACTGGCCTCCACCGGCGGACGCTACACCGTATGGATCGGCGTGAAACCGGCCGCCGGAGCCAAATCGATCGACTTTGTGATAAATCCGGGTTCGGTCGAAGTCGCGGCAGACAACACCCCGGTGGGAGTGACCACCAAGGTCGGCCGCTATGACTTCTGGAAAGAAGACCGCCTCCGTCTGCCGTATCGCGGCGACAAAAACCTGCTTTCCAACAATTCGTTTGAACAGGGCTGGAGCTATCTGTGGCAGACCCATATCGGCGGCGGAGTTTACAGCCAGCCATTGTGGGACACCAAGCCGCTGGCCATCGACGACAAGGAAGCCTTTGACGGCAGTCACTCGCTGCGCATTCTCTCGGATCGGCGGCGCGCGGGGCTGACCACCCATATTGCCGTGCATCCGGTGATCCTCACCCCCGGCACTTATACGGTAAGCTTGTACGCCAAGACCGACAAACCGGGCAAACAGCAACTTATGCTCGACAACCTGATGATGCCGCCCGGTTCAAGCATCTTCGACGCCAAGATCCACGATGTTAAGAAAATCGATCTGAGCGGCGAGTGGACGCGTTACTCACACACGTTCAAAATCGAGGTCACTCAGCCGCATTACTTCTCGTTTTCGGCTTCGTCAAACGAACCGGCCAACTGCCACATCGACGCAATTCAGCTCGAAGCAGGCGACCACGCCACCGATTACGAGCCGACGCCGGTAGTCGGCAAGCTCACCACTTCGGCCGAAGACAACCTTCTTGCCACCGGCGCGCAGGCCGATGCCAAACTGGAGATCACCACCGGCCAACCCCAAGTTCGTGGAGAGGTCGAAACCATCGTGCGCGATTTCTTCGGACGCAAGATCCGGAGCCAAAAAAACTCGTTCACCACCGATGACAAGGGCCGGGCGGCCGTCGCGCTCGACTTTGAAAAGATGCCGCGCGGTATTTTCACCATAGAAAACCGCTATCAGCTCAACAACGGCAAAGGACGTTATGAATTCTTCCGCTTCGCGGTGATGGACTTCCTCGACAACACCCACAAGCACAAGAATTTGTTTGCCAACGCCTACATCGATATGTTCAGCACCAGCCAGAATTACCGCGAAGTGCTCGAGCGTTACCGCCGCATCGGTATCGGTTCGCGCGGAGCTTACGCCGATACCGAGGAGCTGGTGGCCAAGGAATCGGCCAAATACGGCATCGAGAGCTTCAGCACCATGCTGCTGCGCGGCGACCGCAATCTGGTCAAAGGCATGGAAAAACCCAGCTTCGGCTTCACCGTGCTCAACAATATTGTCTGGTACGCCTGTCTGGCCGATGACTTCCAGCGGCAGGACTACGCCACCATCACGCTGCCGTTCAGCGACCCGGCCAAGCTCAAAGCGATCGAGGACGCCGCCGCTCGCCGCGCCAAAGAGGCCCCGTGGGTCAAGGCGTGGGGCGCGATCAACGAAGCCGAAGGCTCCATACCGGAATTCGCCAACAGCCGCTTCGCCACCGAGGAGCGTTACCGCCAGTATGTCGAGTTGGAATTGGCGGTGGCTCGCGGCATCAAGCGCGGCAACCCCAATACCATGG
>JAQVVK010000204.1 GCA_028698975.1 Victivallaceae bacterium | reverse complement strand
GGCGAAAGATTCGGCCACCTGGCCGGCTTCGGCGGTGTAGATGTCCTCAAAATAGAGCACGTCGCCGGTACCGGAAATTGTCCACTCGGCGGAGGCTTTCAGCTCCTCCGCAATCGCCTTGACGTAATCCGGGGCAAGCCCGGCTTCGACAATGTCGGCGCGAGCCGCCAGATTCAGCGCGTTTTCGTCAAAGTGGCTCACGCAGTGCCAGGTGCAGGCGCGGCTCAGGTCGGAACGGTAAATCGTGTCGATGAAGTCCGGATTGGCCAACTTCTCCGGGTGCATTGTAATGCCGTAGATCATCGCGGCGCGAACCCGGGGAGTGTCCTCCTCGGTGAAGGTCACATTGCCGATACCGGAAAGATGACGGCACATGAAGCAAAAACGGCAGTTCCGGATCGCGTCGGATTGTTTTTCGATATTTTTCATTTTTAAAGTCCCTTAAAACCTAATTTGCCGGGGTTCATGATGTTGTTCGGGTCAAGCTGCTTTTTGATGCCTTCGAGCACCGGCATCGCGGTACCGTAAAGGTCTTTCATCAAATGGCCCAATTTAAGACCGACGCCGTGGTGTTCGTTGATGACGCCGCCGTTTTTAAGCGCGGCGCGGATGGCGAGATCCCACACTCTGTTGTAGAGGGCCGCCGCTTCACGCGGATCTTTCGGCACGTCGTTTTCCTCAAAGATGAAGCGGGCGTAAAGCATGCAGCCCCATTCATACCAGTGCGAAAAGTGACCGATGAAGCGCGCCTGCGGGAAGTTCTCGTTGACCGTCTTCTTCATCGCCCAATAGACGTTTTCAATGTTGGCAAACGTCGCGACCGTGTCGAGCGTGCCAAACGCCTGCGGCATGTGAAACATAAACGGCGGATAAAAGAACTTGTACTTGTTTTCCCACCAGAGTTCGCCGCCCTTGCTGCCGAGATCCTTGCCGTTGTACTTGTTTTCCATAATCTCGCGGGCGAACTTCATCTGGATATCGACGATCTCCTTGCGCCCGTCGAAGCCAAACACCAGATACGCGCCCTTGTCCAGCTCCATGCCGAACACCTTGCGCACATGGTGAATGGTCTCCTCTTCGTCGTAAAGCCGTACCGCACACGGCTGCAGCCGGCTGCGCATTAGTTCGGCACCCGCGCTCATCGCGGTGTGGAAATCCTTGAAGATATACGCCCGGAACTCCCGCGCTTCCGGCTGCGGGTGAACCTTAAGCGTCACCTCGGTAATAATGCCGAGCGTGCCCTCGCTGCCGAGAAAAAGCATGGTAAGATCCGGCCCCGACGCATGACGCGGCACCGGCAGAGTGCGGATTATTTCACCGGTCGCGGTCACCACTTCAAGCGACATGACCATATCTTCGATTTTGCCGTATTTGGTGGACAACACCCCGGTGCCGCGATGGGCCAGAAATCCGCCGATCGTGGCGCAGGCAATGGAGGCCGGCAGGTGCATGGTGGAGAAGCCCTCCTTATTGCACTGCCACTCCAAATGGCGGGCGATCATGCCGGTCTGACAGGTGACGGTAAGCGACTGTTTGTCGATCCCCTTAAAAGCGTTCATGCGCTTCATATCTACGATGATGCCGCCGTAGATCGGCAGCGCGCCGCCCTGCGAACCGCTGCCGCCGCCCCATGGGATCACCGGTATCTTGTAGTGGTTGGCCAGTTTTACGATCTTGGCGACTTCCTCGGTCGATCCGGGATGGGTGATGAAGTCCGGCTTCGGGGTTTCCATGCCCCGGTCGTGCCACATCTCCGGTATCCAGTAATAATCGATGGAGTGCCCGAACTTATCGGCGTCTCCGGTGCCGACGTATTCGTCGCCGACGATGTCCGTCAACTCGGAACGGATCATCTCATACATGTAACTTTCTTTTGCAATCAACATTTTTATCATCCTTTACTGCTTGTGATAAATAGGAGCCAGACAATCATGAATTTCTTTATATTTCTTGAATCCGTCGGCGTAAAACGCCGCTGGTCCGGGTTCGGGTTCCAGCGTTCTATCCATGTGCAGACACTGTTTAACCGCGTCAACGCCGTCGCGGTAGACCCCGATACCGGTGCCGGCAATCAGAGCCGAACCAAACGAAGCGTCGCCGGGAATCGGTATCGACACCGGGCGGTTGAACACGTTGCAGACGATTTCGCTCCAGAGTTTTCCTTTTGCGCCGCCGCCGATCAGGAAAATCCGTTTTATCGGCAAATTCATGCCGTCGATCACGCCGCGGCAGTCGCGCAACGAATAGGCCACCCCCTCAAACAGGGCGCGGATAAAGTCGCCTTTGGTCGAACCTATGGAAATTCCGGTGAAACTGGCGCGCAGATCGGCATCCCAGTAGGGGGAGCGTTCCCCCTGCAAATAAGGATGAAACATCACCCCGTTCGCGCCCATCGGCGAGGAGGTTGCAAGGCGGTTCAAAAGCTGAAACGCCTTCACTCCGGTTCGCTCCGCCTCGATCTTTTCAAAATCGCAGAAAGTGTCGCGAAACCAGCGCTGGCAGAGCGCCGCCGCATTGGTCGCCGACACCGTGTACCACATGCCGGGAATTACATGAGAATAGGTCAAGGTCGCCGGATGCGGATGCGGTTCACCGGTCATCACATTGACATTGCCTGCCGTAGCCAGTTTGACGATGCAGTCACCCGGAACTATCGCTCCCGCGCCGTAATCCTCGGCGGCGGAGTCGGACGTGCCGCAGATCACCGGAGTTCCCTCCGGGATCCCGGTCTCGTGCGCGGCGTGGGCTGAGACTTTACCGGCATGGGCGGTGGGTTCGGCCAGTTCCGGCAAAGATGAGGGGTCAACCCCGCATTCGGCAACAAGTTCCGGCGACCACGCCTGCTTTGCCATGTCGAAAAAGAGCGTACCCTGAGCCTCGATGCGGTCGGTCAGGGCGACCCCGGTGACGAGATAGCGCACATAGTCCTTGACAAAAAGGATGTGGCGGGTGCGTTGCAGCACCTCCGGCTCATGACGCGCCAGCCCCATCATCTGCGGCAGCGTCCAGGTCGGCGTCGGAATCTGATAGGCGGTCTTGAAAATGAAATCCGACTGCGATTTAAGCTGTTCGCACTCCGCCGTGCTGCGCTGATCGGTCCACATGATGGTTTTGCGAACCGGGCGCATGGCCCCGTCGAGCAAAACCGCGTTGTGGGTCGATCCGTCAAAGGCGACGGCGGCGATTTTTGTAAAATCCACTCCGCTTGCGTGCAGCTTTTTAAGAGCCGAACACATGG
>JAQVVK010000043.1 GCA_028698975.1 Victivallaceae bacterium | reverse complement strand
GCAGACGCTCTTCCGGGGCCAGCTCGGTCTCGGTTTTCGGAGTGATCTTGCCGACCAGAATATCTCCCGGCAGCACTTCAGCACCCTCAAACACCACACCGCGGCTGTCGAGGTTGCGCAGGGCGTACTCGCTGACGTTGGGAATGTCGCGGGTGATCTCTTCCGGCCCGAGTTTGGTGTCGCGGCTGGTGATCTCGAACTCATCGACATGAACGCTGGTGTAAACGTCTTCCTTGACCAGCCGTTCGCTGACGATGATGGCGTCTTCAAAGTTGTACCCGCACCACGGCATGAACGCGACAAGCACGTTGCGGCCGAGCGCAAGTTCGCCGCCCTGAGTGGCGGTGCCGTCGGCGAGCACGTCGCCTTTCTTGACCTTCTGGCCGCTTAACACGACCGGGCGCTGATTGACACAGGTGCCGGCGTTGCTGCGCAGATATTTGAACAGGTCGTAACGCTGATATGAATCCTTGGGGGCGTTCTCCGCCGGGACTTTCCCGTCCGGAGTGACCACGATGTGAGCCGAATTCACCTCGGCGACCACGCCGTCGGCCTTGGCGACCACCACAGCGCGCGAATCGCGGGCGATGCGGCCTTCAAGACCGGTACCGACGTAGGGCGACTCGGGCATCAGAAGCGGCACACCTTGGCGTTGCATGTTCGAACCCATCAAAGCACGGTTGGCGTCGTCGTGTTCGAGGAACGGAATGGTGCCGGCCGCCGCGCTGACCAGCTGCTTCGGCGATACGTCCATATACTGGACTTCCTCACGGGGATGCTCGCCGGATTCTCCCTGGTAGCGGCTCATGATCATCGGCTTTATGAAGCGGCTTTCCCCGTCGAGCAAGGCGTTGGCCTGCGCGATGACGAACTGCTCTTCCTTGTCGGCGGTAAGGTAATCGATCTGATCGGTCACTTTGCCGTCGATGACTTTGCGGTACGGAGTTTCGAGGAAACCGTATTCATCGATGACCGCGTAAAGCGACATCGACGAGATAAGACCGATGTTCGGACCTTCCGGCGTCTCGATCGGGCAGATACGGCCGTAATGGCTGGAATGCACGTCGCGCACTTCAAAACCGGCGCGATCACGCGAAAGACCGCCGGGGCCGAGGGCCGAAAGACGACGCTTGTTGGTCAACTCGCTGAGCGGGTTGGTCTGATCCATAAACTGCGAAAGCTGGCTGCGGGCGAAGAAGTCGCGGATCACGCCGCTGAACGCCTTCGGATTTATCAGCTTGGACGGGGTATCGTTTTGCTCTTCAAAAGTCATGCGTTCGCGGATGAGACGCTCGGTGCGGAGCAATCCGGCGCGGCACTGGTTTTGCAGCAATTCGCCCACGGTACGGACACGACGCGCGCCGAGGTGGTCGATATCATCGACCGCACCGCCGGTGTGGCGTATCTGGATCAACATCTTGGTCGCTTCCATGAGGTCGCGCGGATCGAGCACCCGCAAATCGGCGGGGAGATTGACGTGAAGACGCTCGTTGAGCTTGTAACGCCCTACCGCGCCGAGATCGTAACGGCGATTGTCGAAGAACAGCCGTTTGATGAGCTGGCGGGCATTTTCGATGTTCGGCGGGTCGCCGGGGCGCATCCGCTGATAGATTGCCTTGAGAGCTTCTTCCTCGGTGCGCACCTGATCCTTGCGCAGGCAGTTTATCATATAGACCATGCCGTCTTCGACGGTGGCAAGCTCGATCTCGCTGATATTGGCGTCAACCAGCTGCTTGACATGGTTTTCTGTGAGCTGGGTAAGCTCCTCGACGATCACGATGTCGTTTTCATCGACAACGTCATCGACAGTGTAATAGCAGGAAAGATCCTTCGCCTTGAGCAGCGAGGACACCTTGTGCGACTTGACCTCGTGGCACTGCGAAAGGATGTCGCGGTTGGTGGTAAAGCCGATGGCGCGCAGGAAGGTCGTAATATGGAACTTCCGGCGACGGCGGCGACGGTCGAGATAAATATGGATAAAGTCGTTGATGTCGAACTGGACATCCATCCAGGAGCCGCGATCCGGAATAATCCGGTACGAGTAAAGCGTGCGCCCCGACGTGTGTCTGGTCTTTTCAAAGCAGATACCGGGCGAACGGTGCAACTGGCTGATGATAACTCGCTCGGCCCCGTTGATGATAAACGTGCCCTGCTCGGTCATGATCGGGATATCGCCCATGTAGACGCGCTCCGCGACCTCAGAACCATTGACCTTCAAGAGGAAATCCACATACAACGGCGCATCATAGATCTTGCCGTCCTTGATGCAGTCGACGATGGTGCCCTTGTGTTCGGCAGGATTGCCGATCTCGTAGGAGACAAACTCCAGAGACATCTGCTTGTCGAAACTCTTGATCGGAAAAATCTCGTTGAAAACCGCCTGAAGCCCCGCATTCTTGCGTTTGTCGGGGGCCGTTTCGCGCTGCAGGAAGTCACGGTATGAGTCGACCTGAAGACCGATCAGATCCGGCACATCCAGCACGTCGCGCAGCTTGCCATAGTTGATTCGATTTGCCATAGTTTGCCCGTTGTTTAGAGTTGTATGACCAATTAATATAAAAATATCTGACTTTTTTTGCGCCCGGAAAAACTCAGAAATTCCCGGCTCCGCTCAAAAACGATAAATGTATCCGAAATCCTGACACAAAGAATCCGACCCGACGACAAAAAACCACATCGACGGTTCGGAATTCTTGAGAGTTTTTTTAATTTTATGGTAACTCCGTTTCGACTTTCCGGTAAAAAACCACACCGTAAAGCGTCGGAGCCGCGGCACGACAAAAAACCACATCACCACCGCGCAACCGGTTCAAAGACCGGCTATAAGCAAAAAGCAACCGCAGCGAATGGGTTATTCACCCGTTCGCTGCGATATTTGTGCCGATCGGGGTAATTACTTGACCTCGACTTTGGCACCGGCAGCTTCGAGCTGCTTCTTGATCTTCTCGGCTTCGTCCTTGGCAACTGCCTCTTTGACAGCCTTGGGCGCGCCCTCGACCAGATCCTTGGCTTCCTTGAGCCCGAGACCGGTGATCGCGCGGACTTCCTTGATGACGCCGATCTTGTTGTCGCCAAAGGCGGCCAGGATCACGTCAAACTCGGTCTTTTCCTCAGCAGCCGGAGCAGCAGCACCGGCGGCAGCCGGAGCAGCAGCAACCGCAACCGGGGCGGCCGCGCTGACGCCGAGACGCTCTTCCAACGTCTTGACCAGTTTGGAAAGCTCCAGAACGGTCATATTTTCGACATAGGAAACGAATTCTTCCATCTTGTTTTCTTCCGACATCTTAAATGCCTCCATTCGTTATGTTAGGACTTTACTGTTTCTCTACTTTGTCTTTATACGCATTGAGCACATTCAAGATGCTCGCAGCCTTGGCGTTGAGAACGCTGACCAGATTGCGCGACGGCGCCTGAAGGACACCGAGCAACATCGCCTGAAGCACCTGCTTCGAGGGCAGTTCCGCCAGACCGACTACGTCGGACTTGGCGAGAATCGCCCCGTCCATATAGCCGCCCTTGGAGGCAACCTTGTCGTTCTTCTTGCCGAAAGTAACCAGCACCTTGGCAACCGCGCTGCAGTCGCCTTTGCCGTAGACCATGGCGGTCCCCAGCGTAAAATCAAGCTGCTCGAAACCTTCAAGCTTAAGTTCAGCCGCCGCTTTGCTGATCAAGGAGTTCTTGACCACATGGCAGTGAGCGTTCAACTCGGCCAGCTGATTCCGCAGAGCGGAGAAATCAGCCACCTTCAGCCCGTCGTAAGACACAAAATAGACATAATCAGACTCGCTGATCATCTGCCCGATCTGGCGGACGAGAAATTGTTTTTCGTTTCTCATTCTTTAGACCTCACGAGCTCTTTCGTGTTGACCTTAACGCCGGGAGTCATGGTGCCGGAAATCGTGCATGACAAAATATAGGCACCCTTGGCGGAAGCCGGCTTGGCTTTGTTAAGCGCATCGACGATCACATCAAAGTTCGCTTTGAGCGCGTCTGCCGTAAATGACATCTTGCCGAAAGGCACATGCACACAGGCTCCGCGATCGGCGCGAAATTCGGCGCGACCCGCCTTGGCTTCACGTACCGCCTGACCAACCGAATCAGTAACCGTACCGGTCTTGGGGTTCGGCATCAGACCGCGCGGACCGAGCTGACGGCCCAACGGACGCACCAGCCGCATCGCAGCCGGAGTGGCGATCAGGACATCAAATTCCTGCCAGCCGTCCTTGATCTTCTGCACGATATCCTCGTAGCCGACCATGTCGGCTCCGGCTTCGGTCGCTTCGGCAGCAGGTGCACCATCGGCCACCACCACCACCCGCACCGCCTTGCCGGTACCGCTCGGAAGCGCAACCGCTCCACGGACCGTCTGATCGGATTTACGGGTATCGACACCGAGACGAATTGCCATCTCGACCGTCTGGTCGAATTTGACGCCGGGCATGCCCTTGAGCATATTGAGCGCATCGATAACCGAATAACGCTGCTCCGGAGCAATTTTGGCCGTCTCGACCTGTTTTCTGTAAAGCTTGCTTCTACGCATCGACAACCTCGATTCCCATGCTGCGCGCGGTGCCTTCAATGATGCGCATTGCCGCTTCCTCGTCACGAGCGTTGATGTCACTCTTCTTGATCTGCACGATCTCGCGGATCTGAGCCCGCGTGATCTTGCCGGCCTTTTCCGACCCCGGCTTGTGAGAAGCCGTGGCCAGCCCGGCAGCCTTCTTAACGAGGACTGACGCCGGAGGCGACTTGCAGATAAAGGTGAACGAACGATCCTGATAGACCGTGATCACCACCGGAATGATCATCCCACTCTGAGACTGGGTGGCGGCATTGAACTGCTTACAGAATTCCATGATGTTGCAGCCGGCCGCGCCAAGCGCGGGTCCGATCGGCGGAGCCGGATTAGCGGCACCTGCCGGTATCTGCAACCGGATCAGTCCTGTAACCTTCTTTGCCATGTTTCAATTCCTTACTTTCGACCCGCGGTGGTCCGAGCCGGCAGGCACCCTGCCACCGCAAGTCTTACAACTTTTTGAAAAGTCTCGAACGATTGTCGTCAGACAATGCGCTCGACCTGCCAGAACTCCAATTCAACCGGTGTTGACCTACCAAACATCGACACCTCAAGATTGAGTTTGCCGCGTTCGTTGTCAATCTCAATAATACGACCTTCGCAACCCTCGAACGGACCATCTTTGATCCGCACCACCTCGCCGACATTGAACTCAATGCGCGGCTTGGCCGGCTCCTCCCCGGCTCCGCCCTTGGGCATCAGACCGTCGATCTCCTCCGGAGAAAGCGGTGCCGGCCGGTTGGCGTTGCCGAGAAATCCCAAAACTCCCTGCACGTTGCGTATAAGATACCACGCCTTTTCATCCACCACGCCGAGATCGTTATACAGATCCATGCGTACCAGCAAATAACCCGGGAAAGGCTTGCGCTTGATCTCGGTCTTTTTGCCGTTGCGGAACTCAACAACCGTTTCTGTCGGTATCACCGCATCGTAAACCGGCACTTCGTCGCCAATCTGCAACTGACGCAGAATGGAGTCTCGCACCTTGTTTTCGTGCCCGGAAAGAGTATGCACGACAAACCACTGTCCGCGAGTATCTTCGGTCTTCTCAGTAATCTCTTCCATGACACACCTCACATCTTGCCGACGGTAATGAGCTCGATCGCCCGGCGAGCGATTTCGTCAACCCCGGCCACAAACGAAGCCAGCACCACAATCGCCACCACCACCAGCAATGTGGATTCCCACAACTGATGCCGGCTCGGCCATGTGCAGCGGCGCATTTCAACAATGGTGTCGGTCATGAAACTACGTACCTTGCCCGTCACCAGATCAAATCCGGCGACCACCCGGCTGCCGGAACCGCTTTTTTTATTGACGCTCATAATATTAACCGTATTTAATTACGATGATTTTCAAAATACTGGCAGGAGAGGTGAGGCTCGAACTCACGACCTGCGGTTTTGGAGACCGCCGCTCTAGCCAACTGAGCTACTCTCCTAATATTTCCCCCAAAAGTTGCCACCCTCGGCGTTTGAGCCTCGGCTCCCGCTTCGCGGGCTACGGGTACTTTTGGTGGACCCCCGCTCTCCGTTCCTCCGTGCGGCATGCACCGTACTCGTCACTTCGAGTTTGGACGATCCTGTTTTACTATCAACTCCCAAAAGTTGCCACCCTCGGCGTTTGAGCCTCGGCTCCCGCTTCGCGGGCTACGGGTACTTTTGGTGGACCCCCGCTCTCCACAACTCCGTGCGGCTTGCGCCGTACTCGTCACTTCGAGTTTGGACGATCCTGTTTTACTATCAACTCCCAAAAGTTGCCATCACTTCATAAACGAAGTGATTCAACCTATGAATCCACTCTTCAAAACAGTTCGTCAGATCAAGAGTGAACTTTTTTCAACAGCTCCGGCCAAATCGCTTTGACCGGGAACCCGGAGATTTTCCCCGGCGGCACAAGTAAGAGACAAATCCGACACTCGTGCCGGAATATCGCTTTCCCTTTGGTAACTTTCCTTTCACGAAGAAAGGAAAATAACTACTTGGTTTCCTTGTGGAGAGTGTGCTTGTGCTCGAACTTGCAATACTTCATCTTCTCAATGCGATCGGGAGTATTGCGTTTCTCCTTCATGGAGGTGTAGTTGCGATGCTTGCACTCAGTGCATTCCAAAATTATAAGCTCGCGTGCCATGTGATCTATCCCTGAATTACACGATTATCCCGAATCGCCGAATTTACGGCGATCCGGGATGATATTTTCGACCGGATCTTACTTCACGATGTCGCTGACACGACCGGAAGCCACGGTACGACCACCCTCGCGAATAGCGAAGCGGAGACCTTTTTCCATGGCGATCGGGGCGATCAGCTCAACGGCGATGGTGGTGTTATCACCGGGCATCACCATTTCGACACCTTCCTTCAACGTGATCGTACCGGTCACGTCGGTGGTGCGGAAGTAGAACTGCGGACGGTAGTTGTTGAAGAACGGAGTGTGACGGCCGCCTTCTTCCTTGCTCAGCACGTAGATCTCTCCACGGAACTGAGTGTGCGGGGTCACGCTGCCCGGCTTGGCCAAAACCTGGCCGCGCTCAACGTCTTCACGCTTGGTGCCGCGGAGCAGGCAACCGACGTTATCACCGGCCTCGCCCTCGTCGAGCAGCTTGCGGAACATTTCAATACCGGTAACCGAAGTCTTGACCGTCGGTTTGATACCGATGATTTCAACTTCATCGTTCATCTTCACAATTCCGCGCTCAACACGACCGGTGACCACGGTACCGCGACCTTCGATCGAGAACACGTCTTCGATCGGCATAAGGAACGGCTGATCAACATCGCGCTTGGGTTCCGGAATGTAGCTGTCAACCGCATCCATCAAATCGAGAATGCACTTGCAGGCCGGGTTGTTGACATCACCTTCGGCTTCAACCGCCTTGAGAGCGGAACCTTTGATGATCGGAATATCGTCGCCGGGATAGTCGTAGCTGTTGAGCAGCTCACGGACTTCCATCTCGACCAACTCAAGCAACTCGGGGTCATCAAGCTGGTCAACCTTGTTCAGGAAAACCACGATGGCCGGCACACCCACCTGACGGGCCAGCAGCACGTGCTCACGAGTCTGAGCCATCGGGCCGTCGGTCGCCGCGATCACGAGGATCGCTCCGTCCATCTGAGCCGCACCGGTGATCATGTTCTTAACATAGTCGGCGTGTCCCGGGCAGTCAACGTGCGCATAGTGACGATGCTCGGTCTGGTACTCAACGTGCGAAGTGTTGATGGTGATACCACGGGCCTTCTCTTCCGGCGCGTTATCGATCTCATCATACTTGCGGACTTCACCGCCGAACTTATTGTGCAATACCATCGTGATCGCAGCGGTGAGAGTCGTCTTGCCGTGGTCCACATGGCCGATCGTACCGATGTTGACGTGCGGCTTGGTTCTTTCGAATTTTTCCTTAGCCATTTTTTCCTCCTGAAAGGTTGTCTTTCGTTTCCCGTTATATCAAATGGAGCCTACAACCGGAATCGAACCGGTGACCTTATCCTTACCAAGGATACGCTCTACCGACTGAGCTATGTAGGCATCTACACCAAAACATTCCCTTTTAGGGAAAACTGGTACTCGGGGGGGGACTTGAACCCCCAAGGATTACTCCATATGGACCTCAACCATACGCGTCTGCCAATTCCGCCACCCGAGCATCAAAGAACCTCGCCGGTATTTCAGCGAATACAGGGTCTTAATATATTACAAACTTCCGGCTTTGCAAATCGTTTTCGCAGTTTTTTCTGTTTTTTTAGTAAAAAACGCCCTGAAAACGGCGGTTTTTACTTGCCGGATACCGTTTCTCCGGTGTCTATCGCCATGCCGCGCCGACGAAACGCCGGCACGTCAAGATCCTCGCCGCGCCAGGTCGTGCGAGTGGTCTGCTCCATGATCCCGCGCGTGAACAACTCGAACAGCGACGGCTGAAGCAGATCTCCGCTTTCCGCCGCCTCCTGAACCGCCGCACCCTTGTGCCGACGCACCGGAGCCGGGCGGGTCGCACTGCGGGCCGCCACATCCGATCCCGGCGCGGACTCAATGTCATATTTGACCGTTACCGCGCTCAATTGGAGCATGCCGCGCCACGCCTCATGCACCGCCGCACCCACCACCAGTGAAGTCTCCGGCGAAACCTGCCGCCCCGCAAGCTCAAACACCTGCTTGGCCTCCCCCAGCGACAGCTCGGGGCCGCCCAAAAGCGTGAACATCACCGCATCGGCCGAACGCAGCTTGCCTGCTCCGCCAAGCAAAGGCGACGCCAGCATTTTTTCCAATGCCTGCATACCGGTCTCCGCCCCGCCATCCTCACGCCGCGCCACCCCCACGCCGACACTGCACAGGCACTTGCGCCGGCGCAATACCGACGAAAGATCGGCAAAATCGGCCGACATCAGATTCCCCGCCGCCAGCAGCCGCGCCATCGCCACCACCGTGCGACCGGCCTCCACGTCGGACAAGGCATACGCTTCGGTAAGCGGCGTATTAGGCTCCAATACCGAAAACAATAGATCGTTGGGCAAAGGGATCACCGCGTCCGCCAAACCGACCAGCTCGTTGGCTACACACTCCTCGGCGGTGCGCCGCCGGGTGTGACCCTCCAGCGAAAACGGCATCGTGACCACAAAGAACACCGGCAGATTCATCCGGCGCGCCACGCTGAGCACCACCGGCGCACCGCCGGAAGCCGCGCCGCCGCCCAGACCGGCGATCACAAACAGAAAATCGGCTCCGGTCAGCAATTTTTCCAGATTGCCGCGCTCATGCGAAAACGCCCGCTGACCGTCAATCGGGTTGCCGCCGCAGCCGCGCCCGTGCCGCCAGACCCCGCCGGCCAGCAAACGGTCGGCCTCGGGGGCTCCCGAATTTTTAAGGCTCTCCGAATCGGTGTCGGCGGCGGCCAAACGAATACCGGACAGTGCCGGATCGCCGGAGATCGCATTCAATATGCGGCAGCCCGCCCCGCCCAGCGCAAGCAGCGTCACGACCTTTTTTTCAGATTCTTCCATGACTACACCTTGATCGAACCTTTGAGATTTTCCAGACTGCGACGGGTACGGCTCAACAGGCCGTCCACCGCGTTTATCACCCGGCTCACCCCGTCCTGCGAGGCCCCGTAGGTGCGGTTAAAATACGCCGCCGCCCGCAACGCGCCCCAGACCGTCGAATAACGCGGACTCTCTATACCGGTCACCGCCCCGCCCGGCTCGATCGGCTGGCCGATCCGGCAACTCATGTCGAACACATCGCGGAAAAGTTCGGATGAACGCTCCAAAAGTGCACCGCCTCCGGTGAGCACCCCGACCGATTCGGGCGCGATCGAAACATTGGCTTCGGCGATTCTGGCCCGCACCACCTCGTAGAGTTCGCGCAGACGGGCGTCGATGACCGTATCAAACGAACCAGCCGGTATGCGGCGAATGCGCCCGCCTTTATCGGGCACGTCAAGATGATCGAGCCGGTCGTGAAACATATGGTTGACCGAACCGTCCTCCAAAAGTTTGCGGCAAAGCTCGATCGGCAGATTCAGCCCGATCGAAAGATCGTTGGCGACGTGCTCGAAACCGATCTGAAGCACCCCGGAGCAGAGAATGCCGGAGTTGTATTCGACCAGAAATTCCGACGTCCCCGCCCCGATGTCGATCAGCAGCACCCCGTTTTCGCGCTCCTCGTCGGAAACAATACCGCACTCGTCGGCCAAAGGAGAAAAAACCACCTCGGTCATCGAATCCTCGAAGCCGGATTCCCGGGCCAGAGAGCGGAAATTGTCCATACGCGTCGTAAGCGCATGCACGATATGCACATGGGCGTCAAGTTTGGCGGCGTTTTGGTTCAGCGGGTGACGCACCCGGCGGCCGTCGAGCAAGAAATACGACTCCGAACTGTTGATGATCTCGCGCCCGGGTTCGAGTATCTGCACCTTGGCATTCTCATGCGCGTCGGCAATGTCGCGCGCGGAAACTTTGTGGTCGTCGCTCTTGATGAACACCGTGCCGACCCCCTGATAGGACTCCGCTCCGCAACCGGTGACGGCAATCGCCACCAGACCGGTGTTGCCCAGCTCGCGGTTTGAACTGCGGTCGGCGTCTTCCAGCGCCTGCCCCAGCCGGTCAAAGGCGTTTTCGACGCTTTCGACCTCACCCTTGACCACCGAACCGGCGGAGGGCGCGACCCCGCGCCCGATGATGCTGACCCGGCCGTCCTCGCCAACCTCGCCGACCAGCACGCAAATCTTTGATGTGCCGATCTCGATCGCCGTCACAATGTCGCGCGTTTTAAACATCGCCATAGCCCCTGACCTCCTGCCAGATTCAGACGTTTACCGAATCGCCGTGCGCCGCCTCAAGTTCGGCGCGGTGAGCTTCCAATATCGGCCGCACCTCCTCGTTAAGGAAATCGGTCACCTGCTGCGGAGCGCGACCAATGAAGGTGGCAGGATCAAGCAGCGAGTCGAATTCGTCTTTTATCATGTCGAATTCCGGCGCATTGCGCAACCTCTCGAGCAGATCGTTGTCGGCCCCCTCCTCCTTGACCCGGCGCGAAGCCGCCATCGAATTCACCCGTATGACTTCATGCAGATTCTGGCGGTCGCCGCCGCGGCGCACCGCCGCCATGAGCAGATTTTCGGTAGCCATAAACGGCAGCTCGGCGCGGATATGGCGGGCGATCACGTTGGGCCACAACTGAAGTCCGTCGGTGATGTTGATGAGCAGCGAAAGTATCACGTCGCAAGCCAAAAACCCCTCGCCCAACACAATACGGCGGTTGGCCGAGTCGTCAAGCGTACGTTCAAACCACTGGGTCGCCTCGGTCATGGCGGCGTTGCCGGGCAGGTTCATCACATAACGGGCGATCGAACAGACGCGCTCGCTGCGCATCGGGTTGCGCTTGTAAGCCATCGCCGAAGAACCGATCTGCTTTTTGCCGAACGGCTCCTCCACCTCTTTCATGCTGGCCAGCAAACGGATGTCGGTGGCCATTTTAGCGGCGGACTGGGCGATGCCGCTCAAAACCGACAGCACAAAATAGTCGATCTTGCGGGTGTAGGTCTGACCCGAAACCGCAACCACCCGGTCGAAACCCATGCCGGAAGCGACCATCTTTTCCAGCCGGCGGCATTTGTCGTGGTCGCCGTCAAAGAGTTCGAGGAAGCTGGCCTGCGTGCCGGTCGTGCCTTTTACGCTGCGGAACGGCAGCCCGGAGATTTCGTTTTCGACCCGTTCGAGGTCGAAGCAGAAATCCTGCAAATACAGACTGAACCTTTTGCCCACCGTCGTGAGCTGCGCCGGCTGAAAATGAGTGAATCCCAGCGTCGGCAACGCCTTGTTGCGGTCGCAGAAATCCGCCAGCTGCGCCATGAGCTTAAGCAGCTTGCCGCGCAAGATCTTCAATCCCTCGCGCATCTGGATAAGCTCGGTGTTGTCGGTGACAAAGCAGCTGGTCGCTCCGAGGTGAATGATCGGCATCGCGTCCGGACACTGTTCGCCAAAGACGTGAATATGGCTCATCACGTCGTGACGAAGCTCCTTTTCCTTTTCGGCCACCCGGTCGAAATCGATGTCTTCGACATGCGCTTTCATCTCGGATATCTGCTGATCGGTTATGGCCAGACCGAGTTCTTTTTCGCACTCGGCCAGCTTGATCCACAGCCGCCGCCAAGTGGAATGCTTAAACTGCGGCGACCAGACAAAACTCATTTCCGGCCCGGCATAGCGGCCGGTCAGGGGATTCTGATAGGTGTTATTGTCCACAATTATCTCCTTTTTAAACTATATCATATATAATGTATTGCCGTTCGCCTTATTTGACAAGGCATAAACAGGTCAGGCAAACAGTTTTTCCGGATATTTCCCCGCCGCGACCAGCTTGCCAAGCTCGGCCATGACCACCGGCTTGTCCTCCCGATAGGTCACCCCAAACCAGCGGTCGGCACTGGTCAAGGCGTGTATCTTCGCCCGGCCGGTGCATATAAGCTCGTCGGCAGCCGACGGCAGATAGAACTCGCTCTTAAGTTCGCCGCCGCGAACACGCAGAAATTCGGTAAACATGCGCTCCAATTCGCCGAACAGCGCGGGCGTGAACCCCCACGCATTCATCGAAACCGGTTCGTCTCCGCAAAATTCATGCGACTCCCCGTCGGCAAGCTCGCTCACCACCTTGCCGCCACGACGGAAAATATTGGTGTTTTCGACCACCTTTTTCAGAAATCCGTCGGCGGAAACCGTACAAATGCCGCGCGAAACCGAGCCGTTTTCACTTAACGTGTTGGACAACGTAAACGCCGCGATCGCCCCGTCGAGCGATTTCGGATCGGCTTCACGCAGAAAACCCGCCAGCTTGGCATAGGCGTCACGACCGTAAAAATCATCGGCGTTGATCACCGCAAACGGCGTGTCGACCGCGTTGCGCGCCGCCCATACCGCCTGCCCCGTACCCCACGGCTTGGCGCGTTCGGCCGGACAGACAAACCCGCCCG
>JAQVVK010000203.1 GCA_028698975.1 Victivallaceae bacterium | reverse complement strand
TGGCCGAGACGATCAAGATCGCCGCGATACTTGACCTTGAATTTTTTGACTGGCTTTATGAGCGTCGCAACCATTTGACCGATGTTTCGGATCACGCGCTTTATTCGGAGATGATTTGCCGCGCCTGTGCGCTCAAAAGCGGCATCGTGGCCGCCGACGAGCGTGAAGCGGGGTGCCGGGCTTTGCTTAATTACGGCCACACGTTTGGCCACGCGCTGGAAATCGCCGGAGATTTCTCCATAAGTCACGGCGAAGCAGTGGCTTGCGGCATGACCGCCGCCGCCGCGTTTGCCGAAGCGCATGGCGATCTTGCCCATGGTGAAGTTGTGCGCCAGACCGAATTGTTGACTGCGGCCGGGTTGCCGACCGTTTCACCCCGGCAATTCGGCGCGGAGCGTCTGCTCGAACTCATGGGGCGCGACAAAAAGAATTCCGGCGGCGGCATAAATATCGTCGTACCGGTCGGGTTGGGCAAAGGTGTGGTGTTGCGTCATGCCGACCGCGCCGGGCTGGTCGAGGCGTTGGAGGCGATAAATGCTTGACCGCGAAGCGTGTATCGCATTGAATATGATTTCCGGGGTGGGGTTTGTCCGTTATTCGGCTCTGGTACGGGCGTTTGGCTCGGCGTCTCAAGTGCCGGGTCGACCGGCGGCCGAACTGGCCAGAGTTGCCGGTATCGGAGCGCAAGTGGCCGACCGCATTGCCGCCTTTGAGTGGGAAGCGCAGCTGGCGCGTGAATTTGATCTCTGCGACAAGGCCGGGGTGCGCGTGGTGACGCTTTGCGACGAAGCATATCCGCAGGTGTTGCGTTCGCTCTACGACCCGCCGTTATGTTTATATGTGCGAGGCACGCTGCCGCGTTTCCCCGACAACGCGGTGGCGATTGTCGGTTCAAGGCGCATGTCGGCCTACGGCGAACGCATGGCTGTTGAAATGGCAGCCGGGGCCGCCGGAGCCGGGTTTACGGTGGTTTCCGGGCTGGCCTACGGGGTGGACACCGTGGCGCACCGCGCCGTGGTCGAGCACTCCGGCTGTACGGTGGCGGTGTTAGGCGGCGGACTGATGCGGATACATCCGCAGGAAAATGTGCCGCTTGCCCGGCGCATTGTCGAAACCAATGGAGCTGTGATAAGCGAATTTCCGATGTTTTTTCCGGTGAGCCGCACCTCATTTCCGCGCCGCAACCGGATTGTGGCCGGTTTGTGCTGCGCAACAATCGTCGTGGAAGCCGGTCTGGAAAGCGGCGCGCTTATCACCGCCCGGCTGGCCCTCGATAACGGACGCGATGTTTTCGCGGTGCCGGGGCATGCCGACAACCCGCAGGCCAAGGGGTGTCATCAGCTCATCAAAGAGGGTGCCGCCGGACTGGTCGAGGATTTTACCGACGTGCTCAACGCGCTGGGGGTGGGGTTGCTGCCGCTGTTTCGCAAAGGGGAGGCGACCGACCCGGACGCGCCGGAGTACGACCCCAAGTCGCTCAACGATCTGCCGGCCGAAGCGGCCAAACTGCTGGATTTGCTTGGCCAGCGCGATATGAATATCGAAGCCCTTGCCGCGGCGACCGGTTTTGAAACCGGCCCGCTGTTGAGCATGCTTATGCGGCTTGAAATGAAGCTGCTGGTCGAACAGGACGAGCTGGGCAATTATCACCGCGCCCGTCTGTAAGAAGCGTTACTTCAACGCCTTTTTGTATGTTTCCAGAGCTTCCGGAAACGGAGAAAGCACCCGTTCCAGCACTCCCTTGCTGTACGAAATGGCCATGCCGTAATTGGTTATCGGCACACCGGCATTGTGTGCGAGGGTCATGCGCCGCAGGGTTTCGCGCCGGTTGAGCATGCACGAACCGCAGTGGATTATCATCTTCTGATCGCCGAGATCGTCCGGGAAATCGCGGCCGGAGGCCACTTTGACTTTTAGTTCGCCACCGGTCTTTTGAGCCAGCCAGCGCGGGATCTTGACCCGGCCGATGTCGTCTTCGCTGGCGTGATGGGTGCACGCCTCGGCCACCATTACCGGGTCGCCGGGCGAAAGTTTGGCGAGAGCGGCGGTGCCGGCCGCCAACAGGTTCATGTCGCCTTTGAGCCGGGCAAAAAGTATGGAAAAGGTGGTGCAGGGAACGGCTTGGGGAGTTTCGCGCACCATGAGGTCTACTACCTGTGAGTCGCAGATCACCAGAGCCGGAGGTGCTTTGAGCGCATTCAACGCGGCTTTGTATTCGCTTTCGCGCACGGTCAATGTTTGCACACCGTGGTCGAGCGCGTCGCGCAGGACTTGCATTTGCGGCATAATGATGCGCCCCTTGGGGGCTTGCTTGTCAACCGGCACGATCATGATGATCACGTCGCCGGAGGTTGTCAGGTCGCCGATCAACGGTGGCGGCTGTACGAAGTCGTCGGGGCAGGCGGCCAGCAGCGCGTCTTTGAGCTGCGGCAGAGCCTTTTCGCGCTCGGGATTTCCGCCGACGGAGCTGGTGACGATCGGAGCAAACGAAGTCTTTTCTTTAAGCATGGCCAGAAATTCGGGGGCCGGGCTGGTCTGGTCGCATTTGTTGACCACCGCGATCAGGCCGGTCTTGCGCTCGCGGGCGGCGGCCAGCACTTTTTCTTCCGGGGCGGCCCACACGCCCGGCGTGGTCACCAGCAAAATCACATCAGCCCGGTCGAGGGCGCGGCGACTGCGCTCCACCCGGCGGCCGCCCAGCTCGGTTTCGTCGTCGATACCGGCGGTGTCCAAAAAGAGCACCGGCCCCAGCGGGCGCAGCTCCATGGCTTTTTCCACCACGTCGGTGGTGGTGCCGGGGATCGGTGAAGTGATGGCGACATCCTGACCGGTAATGAGGTTCATGAAGCTGGATTTGCCGGAATTGGTGCGTCCGGCGACGGCGATTTGCAGACGAAGTGAGCGGGGGGTGTCTTCCATGATCGTATCTCCATATCTTAAAAAAAGAGGAAATCCGGGCAAAAAAAAGAACCGATTTCAAGCGTCAAACCCGGCCGTATAATCGGCGGAATTCACAAAGCCGGTGCGATTGAAATTCGGAACCTAAAAATATCAAAAATGGTAGCGGGTTCCAGACTCGAACTGGAGACCTGCGGATTATGATTCCGACGCTCTAACCAACTGAGCTAACCCGCCACGCCTCTTAAAATAGCCTGTTTTTAAAAATTTACAAGCCTCTCAATCCGGTTTTTTTTCAAAAAAGCCGTTGTAATCATATCAACGCCCCGGTTGCCGCTTGTCTAAAGCGCTGGATCG
>JAQVVK010000202.1 GCA_028698975.1 Victivallaceae bacterium | reverse complement strand
CCCAACTGGGCGCGCCCTGTACGCCAAGCCCGAGATAACTCACGATCACTTCAAGCATGATCGCCCCGGCAAAGGAAAGCGTAAAATATATGATGACCAGATGCATCACATTGGGCAATATATGGCGCAGCACAATTACCGGGTTGCTTACACCGGCCACTCGCGCAGCCGCCACAAACGGCATTTCGCGCAGCCGCATCGCTTCCGCCCGCACCACCCGGCACAGCGTCACCCAGCCGGTAAGACCGATGGCAAGATAAACCGCCAGCATGGCCGGCTCGGCATGCAGCACCTTGCCGCAACTTCGCACCGCCTCAAGCAATCCGGGAGATAGAAAACTCCGCGAAAACAACAGCGCAAAAGCCAATATAAACAGCAGCGTCGGCATGGAGGCAAATGTGCTGTAAAGCCACACCACCACGTCGTCGACCCGACCGCCGTAATAGCCGGCCGCCGCCCCCAATGCAACGCCGATCACTGCGGCGATGGCAGCGGCGATCACCCCGACTTTGACCGCCGTGGCACACCCGGCAATGGCGCGCAACAGCACGTCACGCCCCTGATAGTCGGTGCCGAGCCAATGCTTTTCCGAGGGCGGGTTGTAACGACAGGCGGCGTCACCCTCCTGATAGGCCGGGATGACGCCGGTCATCTCGCAACGCACCGAATAAACCTCCACCCCCAGCGCGGTGAAGAAATAGAGCGCGACCACACCAAGCGAGATCAAAGCCAGACGGCTTCGGCAAAGTGCATGCCATACCCCGTGACGGTTCATGGCCGCCCCCGGTTGGCTTTGATCGCCACCTGAAGCAATCCAAGATCGGCCGGGGTCACGCCGTCGATGCGGCCGGCCTGCGCCAGCGTCGCCGGACGCACCGATTCGAGTTTGGTGCGCGACTCGGTGCCAAGCCCGGTGATCTGAGCATAATCAAGCCAGTCGGGTATCCGGATCTCCTCCAGCCTGGCCAGCTTGGCGATGGCGTTTTCCTCGCGCTGAAGATAGCCGTCATAATGCGCCTGCACCGTGACTTCGCGCAGTACCCGGCGACCGACCGCGCTGCCGGCGAGTTCCGGCATAAGCTCACTGGCGGCGGCAACGCCTCCGCCCTGCCCGATCGCGGCAAACCAGCTGCGTCCGCCGGAGCAATGACCATTGCGGCAACGCTCAAGCGTCGCATTCAACAACTCGCGGTAAACGGTGAACTCACGATATTTTGCCTCGGGCAGCAAGCCCGCCTCATAAGCGAAATCGCACAGTCTCAGATCGGCGTTGTCCTGCCGAAGATGGAGACGGTATTCGGCTCGACTGGTAAAGAGCCGGTAGGGTTCGACAATGGTCTTGGTGCAGAGGTCGTCGATCATGACCCCCATGTACGAGCGGTCGCGCCCCAGCTCCAGCAAAGGTTTCCCCGCCGCCAGACGCGCGGCATTCAGCCCGGCGACCAGCCCCTGCCCCGCCGCCTCCTCGTAACCGCTGGTGCCGTTGATCTGACCGGCGGCAAAAAGATTGCCGGTATTTTTTACCCGAAGGGTGCGTTCGAGTTGCTTCGGCGGCAGAAAATCGTATTCGATCGCATAGGCGTAGCGCGAAATAAACGCCTTTTCCAGCCCCGGCACCGAGTGGATCATCTCACGCTGAACCGCCGGAGGCAGACTGGTCGAAATCCCGTTTAGATAGTATTCCTGCGTCTCGGCCCCCTCCGGTTCCAGATAAATCAAATGCACCGGGTGCTGGGGAAAACGCTTTACCTTGTCCTCAAACGACGGGCAGTACCGGGTGCCGATCCCTTTGATTATGCCGCTGTACATGGGCGAATATTGCAGATTGCGCCTGACCGTATCGGCGGTCGCCGTGGTGGTGCGGACTTCAAAACACGGCATTTCGCGCCGGGCCGCCTGCGGAAGCACCGGCCGCAGACCGGTACTCCAATGGCAAAATTCCTCCTCCTCACGGTCGGCCGGTTGCACCGCCATCGCGCCAAAGTCGATGGTTTTGGCCAGCACCCGCGGCGGCGTACCGGTTTTGAGCCGCCCGATTTTCAGACCGAGCCGCGACGCCATCGCGCCCGACAGCTGCGACGCCGGGAAATCTCCGGCACGGCCTCCCGGCCAGTGCTCAAGACCGTAATGCAGCAACCCGTTGAGAAAGGTGCCGGTAGTGAGTACCACGGCGCGCCCGTGCAACCGGTCGCCAAACTGGTTGACCACACCGGTCAAACGCCCGTTTTCCATCAATAGATCGGTAACTTCGCATTGCAGTATATCGACCCCCGGCATCTCCTCAAGCAGCAGTTTCATGGCCTGCCGGTAGACCGCCTTGTCGCACTGTGAACGCGGCGACCACACCGCGAAGCCCTTACCCCGGTTAAGCAGACGAAACTGGATCGCCGCCGCATCGGTCACCATGCCCATCACGCCGCCCATCGCGTCGATCTCGCGCACCACCTGGCCCTTGGCAATGCCGCCGACCGCCGGGTTGCAGCTCATCTGGGCAATGTGATCCATATTCAATGTAGTGAGCAAAACCCTCGCACCGAGCCGCGCGGCGGCGGAAGCCGCTTCGCAGCCGGCATGACCGGCCCCCACCACGATAACGTCATAATCGAATTCCATGATATTGGCCTCAGAGGATCGTACCGACCGAGTTTGAAATCATCTCGATAACGGTATCGGCAGCATGCGGGCGCGCCGCGGCGCGAGCCGCTTTTGACATGGCCTCGAGGCGACCCGGCTCGGAAAACAGATTGCCGACCGTATGGGCGGCCCGCTCCACCGTAAGTTCGTCATCGGACAGCAAGACGCCGCAACCGCTTTCGACATAAAACCTCGCATTGTCGGTTTGATGGCCTTCGGCCGCGTACGGATACGGCGAAAGCACCGCCGGTTTTCCAAAAAGTCCAAGTTCGGCGATCGTACTGCCGCCGGAACGGGCAAAGACCAGATCGGCGCAGGCCAAAAACAACGCCATGCGGTCACTGTACTCCAGAAGCAAAAGCGGCAAACGCGAGCCGTTGTATGCGGCTTTTGCCTCGGCCAGCTTGCCGGGGCCGCAAAGATGAATCACCTGCAAACCGGCGACGCCGCAGGAAGTCAGCGCGGCGGGAAGGTTTCGGTTGAAAATACTCGCCCCCTGACTGCCACCCATGACCAGCACGATCGGCTGACCGGCGGCAAATTCAACTCCAAATTCCGCGTTAAGTTCGGCCACCGCCGTCGCCTTGTCGCACCCGGCCGCCGCCTCCTGCTCCAACTCGGGACGCAACGGCAT
>JAQVVK010000201.1 GCA_028698975.1 Victivallaceae bacterium | reverse complement strand
ATGGCGTTATTCGAGTTATGTCGAATACGGGCGGCGTTTCGAGCGTCTGCTTGAAGATTGCCGTCAATCGGTCGGGGCGGAAAAACTTCGCTGAATTTTTTTGAGCCGTACAACAAATAAAAAGGAGATGGTATGATAAATAGCTGACGTTCGCGGTTTCTGCTTTGAGCGTGTAACTTATGGCGATTAACTTACACGTATGGAAGCGGACAGGTTGCAGACTGAATGTTTCTATGAGGCGCATCGGCAACGGTGACGACCCCGGAAAGGAGATTAGTCAGATCTGTAAACCAGAGCGCCACCGTAGAGAGCGATTGAAAAAGCATCGACTACTCTGTATAGGAGGATGGTGAGGCCGTGACAGCAGTTCCGCTTCGATTCGTGAAAAACGGATGGAGGCAGACTATGATGACAAGTTTTGTGGGAGTGGATTTGCACCGGAACAATTTCACCTATTGCATCCGGGTAAATGGAGAAGAGCGAAAAATCGGAAAATGTGATATTACCGAGCTGAAAGGCTTTGCCGCGATGCTTGGCAAGAACACGGCAATGGCGGTGGAAGCAACCGGCAATACATTTATGTTTTGTCGTTCGTTGAAACCCCATGTGGGACGTTTGGTCGTGGTGAACCCGTCGCAGTTCAAGGTCATCAGCATGTCCACGAAGAAAACGGACAAGCATGACGCAAAAGTGCTGGCGGAGTTCTTGGAAAAGGATATGCTGCCGGAGGTAAGAGTGAAAGACGATTTGCAAGCGAAAATTTCAAGTTTGACGCAGACCAGGGAAAAACTGGTTCAACTGCGTACTGTCTTGAAAAATAAGGTCAACAATCTGTTGGCGGCGAACTTCATCGTGTTGAAACGCGAAGAGCTGTCCTCGGAGAAAGGGCTCTTGAAAGCATTGAGTTATCACTTCGATCCGATCACCGACACGGAAATGCTGGTGGTTGTCGAACAGATTCGCAGCTTGAATAAAAGCATTGAAAAACTGGACAAGGCGATTGAGGATCACGGCAGTAAGATGGATGGCTTCGACAATCTGAAATCCATCAAGGGAATCGGTTCAAAAGGTGCGGCAATTTTGCTGGCGACCATCGGCAATATCCATGACTTCCGTTCCTCGAAACATCTGGCGGCTTATATTGGAATCGTTCCGAGAGTGAGCAATTCCAACGACACGGTTTGTCACGGAAGAATTACCAAGAACGGCAGCAAAATTGCTAGAACCGCATTGGTTCAATGCGGATTGATTGCAAAACGCTATAACCCTTATTTGAACGCCTTTCATGAATCGGTAAAAAGTCGGCGGGGAGGTGCGAAAGCCAATATCGCCTTGGCACGCAAATTCCTCGATATCGTGTATAGAACATTAAAAAACAATTGGATGTTTGAAGACTTTACTCAATTCAAACTCGTTAAAAATTGAGTTTTTCTCGGCATCGAAGTGGAAATTTATCATAGGAGGTCGCGATATGGGTATAAGGCGGTCGTTTCGGATTTTTTCAGGTGGAAATGTCTCGGTGACACGGACTTCTCGCGGCTACCGGGTGGGGGCGGTGCGCCGCCGGTTTCACCGTTACGAGGGCAATTTTGCGGTGCGCCCGGGGGTGAACATTTCCGGCGGCGCGACGGTGCGGGTGATTTCGGGGGCGTTGGCTCCCTCGCTGCAATCCGCCGGAGTGGCGGGGCGGGCGCGGGTCGATTCGGCGACGTTGCATCGCGAGGACAATCCCGACGGCTCGTACACGTTGAGCCTCCTTTGCGGCCGGCATACCGTTTCGGTGAATTCCACCAGCCTCGAAGTGCCAAATGGCGCAAGCACCGTCTATCTCATGCTGGATATTGAGCGCAATACCGATGGCGGGGTGAGCGATGTCTCCGCGTCGCTGGGCGTGGCGGCGACGCTTCCGGCGGAATCAGCCGACCGGTTCGTGACGCCGTTGGCGCGGCTGACGTCGTCCGCCGGTGGCGGGCTGGTGATACGACAGCTGCAATATGGCGACGTGGCGCGGTTCACCGCGGGTGGAGAAACCACTATCGAAATGGAGGCGAGTTCTTCCGGCTCCGAGAGCGACCCGCTTAATTCGGAAAGCGATCCATTGAACTCGGAAAGCGACCCGTTGAATTCCGGGAGCGACCCATTAAATTCCAGCTCCGATAGCGACCCGTTGAATTCCGGTTCCGGTGGTGGCGGCGGCTCCACGGTTTCCGGCGGAGACGCGGCCTACTATGTGGTCAATCAGTATGCGATGTCAAGTCCGGGTTGCACCGGCTCGGTACAGTCGTTATTGCTCGATCACGGCATCCTGTTCGGGCCGTTGACGCTTTGTTCGGCGGTAATGGAGGGTGACTCGCTGGTTTACTCGCTTCACACCGAGATTGTCGGAGGCCCCTTTGCCACATATTCCGAAGCCGAGGCCAGTCTCTATGCCTGAGGCGGGCGACTGTGCCGATTGTGCGGTCAAGCATCTGGCGGCCGCCTGCGTGATCGGGCGTGAAATTCTGGCCGGATGCCCGGAGCGACAGCACTTGTTGTATTGGCTCGGTCATCTGGTCGAGGCCGAAGAACAGTTGCTGGGGGCTGATCCGGAGTTGGCGCGCGCGATCCGGGCTTTGCGCCGCGCCGCCGTCGATTCCGGCTTGAAGTCGCGCCTTGCCGTCGAAAAAGTTCAGCGTCTGGAAACGCTCGCGCAGGCGGTCGCCGCTAAGACCGAACTGGGGCTTTATCGCCGCCGCTGTGATTGCGGCCGGCCGGTCGATGTGCTTATACCGTTGCGGGAGGGCGGCTCCAGACATGGGGATGCCGAACTCGCGCTGGCGGTGCGTTCGATCCGGCTTTTCCTCTCCGGGGTGCGCCGGATTGTTGTTGCCGGAGCCGCGCCGCCGGAGAATTTGCCGCATGGCGCCGAGTTTTTTTGTGTACCCGATGTTTACAACCGAAAACAAATGAACATCCATCATGCCTTATGCGCCGCCATGCGCGGAGCGGGGCTTGCCGGGCCGGTGCTTTTTTGGGCTGATGACAATGTGTTGTTGCGCAAGGCGACCGCTGCCGGTCTGCCGACGGCGGTGCGCGCCGACGGGCTTGAAAAATATGCGGGGCGGAGCGACACGGTTTGGGTGCGTTCGCTGGCCGACACCGGGACGGCTCTGGCGGCACGCGGGAAAAAAACGTTGAATTTTGAAGCGCATACGCCGGTGCGTTTTGATTGCGAAAAGTATTTGGCACTTGACCGGCTCTATGATTTTTACACTGGCGTCGGGTTAAGATCGG
>JAQVVK010000200.1 GCA_028698975.1 Victivallaceae bacterium | reverse complement strand
CCCCCCAGCCCGACCCCCAGCCCGACCAGCAGAAACACCACAAAATAGGCGCGCAGAAAACGAAATACATTTTCTTTCTCCATAGGCGTCACTCCTCTCCAAATCTCTTTTCGAGCGAATCAAACAAAGAATCCAAAAGCGGCAGCGTTTTCGGGTCCGCCGCCGGCATATACGCCACTCCGCCGTTGACGGCGGCCTCCAGCTGCGCCCGCGCTTTGCCGGCCGCGATCAGCGAAAGAGCCAGACCGCCCTCGGCGTTAACCAGATCGTTTTGCGCTCCGCGCAGACGGGTGATCGTGACGTTGCCGGCCCAATATTCGACGTTGACCAGATCGCGCTGTTCAAACACCCAGTCCATGGTTTCCCGGTAAAGCCGGGCGTTTTCGACCGCGGCGCGGTAGGTGGCGTATGCCGAGCCGACTTCGGCCAGTATCTCGATCTCGCGGCGCAGGAAGTCCAGACGCGAGGCCTCGTACAAAGCGACAAGCTCCCGGTAACGGTTGTAGCGGGTGAAGCCGTTGAAAATAAGCCAGTCCATCGACACACCGTAATTGTAACCAAATCTGTTCCAATAACTGTGATGCTGATCGTAATCGCGGTACTTCCACGCCTCGGTGCCAAAGCCGACCGACCCGAAAAACCGGATCACCGGCAGAAACGCACTGATGCCCGCGTATTTACGGTAACGCGCAAAATCGACCAGATCGCGCGCTCCCCGCAGATCGGGGCGGCGCGCCAACGCTTCGTCAAAACAGGTTTCCAGACCGGCATCGGGCATGGCGACGGCGTCGGCAAGCGGCGTAAGCTGCATGCTGTCCGGCAGCCGCCCGTCGGGGGAACCCAGCAACGCCGCCAAAGCATAGCGCGCGGTTTCACGCGAACAGGCGGCGTTGACCACCAGCACCCGGGCGTTGTTGAGATCGACCCGGAAACCGAGATAATCGCGTTTGGCGATGAATCCGGAGTTATAGCGGTGGCCGGCCTGCTCAAAAGTTGACTGCCGAAACGTAACGTCCGAGTTGGCTATGGCCAGCATCGCTTCGGCCAGCAGCACGTCAAAATACGCATAGGCCACCGAACGGCGCAGCACCCGCCGCGTATTTTCGCGATCGGCGTCCGACGCACGGAACTCGCTGCGCCGGGCAAGCACCGCCAGTTCCCGCGCCAATCCGTCAAAAAGCAGCCAGCTGGCATTCAGGGATCCGTCGGAGGAAAAAAGTCGTGAAAACGGCAGCGTGGTCACCAGCGGGTTGATGATATGATCGAGATCGGTCACCGTCTGACCGACCGCAAAGCGGCCGGTTATCTCCGGGGCATAAGCCCCGGCCGCCGCGTAATAACGCATGCGGGCGGCGTTTACGGCGTACAATGTGGACTCGTAATCGGGGTTGTTGAGTTCGGCGATACGCTGGGCTTCGTCCAGCGACAACACCCCGACGCGGTCGAAATCGCGCCACGCCTTTGAGCGAAGCATCTCCTCGGAGATCTCCCGCCGGGTCGTCGGCAGACGACGGCCCTCCGCGCACCCGCCCAAGACCGCCGCGAAAACGCATAAGGCGGCCATGAAGCAAAAATTCCGCATAAGTGCGTCCTCCGCACAATAATCATAACTCTTATTATAACAAGATAAACCGACCGGCGCAAATATCAACCCGGCGAAGACGCCGCAAGACGTGTCCGGCAAGACAAAAAATGATTTTTTCAGCTCATTACAACTTGAAAAAAACAAAAAAAGGTGTATAGTTAAGGATTTTAATTATTAATAACATTAATTTGTTTTGGCACGCCGCGGGCAAAGGAGATGTACAGATGGACAAAACATCGCTCATGAAGGTAATATCCGATCTGCGGCTTTCGCTGCGCCGGTTTGATTTTACCATCACGTCGCTTTTCAAAAGCTGCGGTCTCTCCGGCAATACATTTCGTGTGCTGATGGAGCTTCACTGCAACCCGGACGGCATCGAGCCGGCCGCCATCGCCGACGCCACCAATCTGGTGCGCCCGGCGGTGACACAGCTGCTCAACGATCTGGAGAGTTCCGGCCTGATCGAGCGGCGCGAACACGCCGCAGACCATCGCCGCAAGATCGTCACACTGACGCCGCGCGGGCAGGCGTTGGCGGCGGAAACGCTGGAGAAGCTCACCTCCATCGAGCAGCGCACGCTGAACCGGTTCAGTGATGACGACCTCAACTGCATGTGCCGGGTGTTTGACAGCTATACCCGGACACTGGAGCAGGAATTTGCAGACGAAGAGAAAAAATCGTCAAAGTAACAAAAAATCAAACGCCGGAGTTTCCGGTCAACAATTAAAATAGACTGCATTCTTTGAAAGGTTGGTCCAGTAAATGAGAAAATGGTTGATTTCAGGCGCGGCGATGTGCGTTGGCGCGTCAATTTTAGCGCAGGGCGCCGCCCCTGCCCCGGCGGTGACGGTCAGCGTGCAGCCGGCGGTCGAAATGAAACAAAGCTATGCCAAAAAATATGCCGGTCTTATCACGCCGATAGAGGAAGTCTCGATCGTGCCGCGCGTTACCGGCATAATCGAAAAGATCAATTTTCAGGAAGGCGCGATGGTCAAAGCCGATTCGCTCCTGTTTGAGATCGAGGACGTCACCTACCGCGCCAGCGTGGATTCCGCCCGCGCGGTGGTCGCCGAAATCGAAGCCTCGCTGCGCTACACGCAGACCAACTTCGACCGCCAGAAAAAGCTGCTGGCCACCAGCGCGATCGCCAAGAGCGTATTCGACGACGCCGAAAAACAGTTGGCCACCAGCAATGCCCAGCTTGCCGCCGCCAGGGCCGCGCTGGTCAACGCGGAAAACACGCTGTCTTACACCCGCATTGCCAGCCCGATCACCGGGCGCATCGGCAAATGTGCGCTCACTCACGGCAATCTGGTGACCCCCTCCACCGGCGAAATGGTAAAGATCACGCAAATCGCGCCGATCTATGTTGAATTCTCGGTCGGCGAGCGCGATTTCAGATCTGAATTCGGCGGCATGTCCGGATTCGCCAAAAACGCGATCATCGAAGTCGAACTGGCCGACGGTTCGCTTTTCAACGAGCAGGCCGAAGTCGCAGTGATCGACCCGGTGATCGACCACGGCACCAACACGATCAAGATATGGGCCACATTTAAAAACACCGACAGCCAGCTCATACCGGGCAGTTACGTCACCGTGCGGCTCGGAGCCAAACTCCATGCGCCGCTGGTCGGGGTGCTTCCATCCGCGCTTCAGGTCGATCGCGACGGCACCCACGTCTATGTGATCCGCGCCGACG
>JAQVVK010000199.1 GCA_028698975.1 Victivallaceae bacterium | reverse complement strand
TTCCGGCCAACCCCAACGGTTCGCTCAATTCGATTGCCGGCATCTGCGACCCGACCGGGCGCATTTTCGGCCTGATGCCGCACCCGGAAGCTTTTCTTTCGCCCTATAATTCGCCGAGCTGGACGGTTGACAAGAGCCGCGGAGCCTTGCCGGAAGAGGGAGACGGCGTGCTCTTTTTCCGTAACGCCGCCGATTACATCGAAAACAATCTCTGAATTTCGGAAAGGCTGAAAAGATGAGAAAAGAATTTCTGCCGTTCACCAAGCCGTGCGTCAATGAAGACGACATCCGTGCGGTGGAAGCGGTTTTGCGTTCGGGCTGGCTAACCAACGGCCCCCAGAATCAGGCGTTGGAGGAGGGGGTCTGCAAGCTCTCCGGCAATACATACGGCGTGGCCTTGTCATCCGCCACCGCAGCGATGCACCTTTTGACCAAGGTCATGAAGCTCGGCCCCGGCGACGAAGTCGTGATGCCGTCGATGACCTGGGTTTCCATGGTGAACATGGTGGTGCTGGCCGGGGCGACGCCGGTGTTTTGCGACATTGACCGCGAAACCATGCTGGCGACGCCGGAAACCATCCGCGAACGCATTACGCCGCGCACCCGTCTTATCATGCCGGTGCATTTCGCCGGCTCGCCGGTGGATATCGACGGCATCAAGGCGGTGGCCGGAGATATTCCGGTGGTGGAAGACGCGGCTCACGCGCTCGGAACCATGTACAAGGGTCGTCACGTCGGCCGCGGCACGGCGATCTATTCATTTCACGCGATCAAGAATATCACCACCGGCGAGGGCGGCATGCTGGTCACGCCGGATAAAGAGTTGGCCGACGCCGTGCGCCGCTGGAAGTTCCACGGGCTTGGCGTGGACGCTTTTGACCGCCAGAACCGGGGGCGTTCACCGCAGGCCGAGGTGATCGAGCCGGGGTTCAAGTATAATCTTACCGACATTTGCGCCGCGCTCGGCGTAAGCCAGCTTAAACGGATCGACGCGATCAATGCGGCGCGCACCGATCTGGCGATGCTTTATCGTGAGCAACTGGCCGATGTGCCGGAGGTGCGTCCTCTGGCCGACCCGGTCGGTTATGACTTCAAACCGGCGTGGCATCTCTTTGTGGCGCGGGTGGATACGCCCAAGATAGACCGCAACGCTTTTATGAACGAACTCAAACTGCGCAATATCGGCTCCGGTCTGCATTTCCGTTGCGCGCACCTGCAAAAATTTTACCGGGAAGCCATGAATTTCCGTCCCGGCATGTTGCCGGCTACCGAATACAACAGCGACCATATCCTGTCGCTGCCGCTTTTCCCCGGCATGACCGGCGACGACGTGGCCGATGTGGTGGCGGCGATCAAAGACATTCTGAAATAACAGTGGAGAATTTCTGCATATGGAAAGCAAACGTGGCGAGATAAATTTTGTTTCCGTGGTGGTGCCGGTCTATAATGAAGAAGGCTGTCTTCAGCAGTTGATAGACCGCACGCTGGCCGCACTGGACAAATGCGGTAAAAAATTCGAATTCATCATGGTTGACGACGGCAGTCGCGACTCATCGGTCGAGATTATGCGCAAGGCGGCCGAAAGCCGTCCCGATCAGGTCATCGCCTGCATCCTCAACCGCAACTACGGTCAACACTCGGCGATCATGGCCGGATTCTCGCTGGTGCGCGGCGATTTGGTGATAACGCTCGACGCCGACCTTCAGAATCCGCCGGAGGAGATCGCCAATCTGATCGCCGCCGCCGAAAAAGGCAACGACGTGGTCGGCACCGTGCGGCAAAACCGGCAGGATACGCTGTTTCGCCGCTGGGCTTCGAAACTGGTCAATTTTGTGGCCATGAAGACCACCGGGGTCGATATGTGCGACTACGGCTGCATGCTGCGGGCCTACCGCCGCCGGGTGGTGGACGCCATGCTGATGTGCAACGAGCGCAGCACGTTTATCCCCATCCTGGCTAATACCTTTGCCCACAATACCTGCGAGATACCGGTGCAGCATGCCGAGCGCGCGGTGGGCGAGTCCAAGTATTCGCTGCTCAAGTTGATCAATCTTCAGTTTAATCTGCTTACCTGCATGACCACCGCGCCGCTGCGGGTGCTGACCTACTTTGGGGTGATGGCGGCCGGTTGCGGATTTCTGCTGAGTATTTACATTGTCGCCCGGCGGTTGATCCAGGAGGAGCACGATGTCTGGACCAACGGCGGTACGTTTACGCTGTTTGCCGTGCTTTTCTTCTTTACCGGCGTGCAGATGATCGGCATCGGCGTGATCGGTGAATACATCGGCCGCATTTATACCGACGTGCGTTCGCGTCCCCGTTATTTTGTGGAGGAGATCGTCGGCCGCAAGTCCGGCGCAGAGGATCCGCAAGCATGACGGCCGCCGCAATCGACGAAAAAACCGCGCCGACCCGGCGTCAGGAGCTTTTCTTCTGGTGCTTTGCGGTGGTGGCTCTCTTTATGTTTTTGGGAACCAACGCGCTGTGGGGGTCGGAGGATCGCTGGGCGGAGTGCGTGCGCGAAATGTTGATTACCCGCGACTGGTTGCATCCTTCGATCAACTGGCAGGTCTATCTTCATAAGCCGTCGCTGTCGTATTGGTTTATCGTGCCGTTTGCCGCCGTGTTCGGCGGAGCCGTCGAGCTGTCGTCGCGTATTCCAAGTGCGCTGGCCGCGCTGGCCGCGCTTTACGGCACCATATCGCTGGCGTCTCAACTGCTTGACCGGCGTCGCGCATTGACCGCCGGGTGGCTGCTGCTCGGCTGCTACGGTTTCTTCTTTTGGGGGCGGGTGGCTGCCGCCGATATGGGCAATGTGGCGGCGATCATGCTGGCGACCGCGTTTTTCTTCCGGGTCGAACCCCGAGGCGGTTTTGTAAATTACCTGATATTTTACGCGATCTGTTTTGCGGGGGCGTTGCTCAAGGGGCTGCCCGCGCTGGTGATGCCGCCGGTGATCGTGCTGCCCTATCTTATGCTGAACGGGCGTTGGAAAAAACATCTTTGTTTTTCCAATATTCTGGCTTTTGTGGCGGCTTCGGCACTTTATTTCGTGCCGGTCATGTTGGCCGAGATAATCCCGCCGGTATCGTCGATCGCGCCGATCACCGACACCGCGGAAACCGGGCTGGCCCGGGTTTGGCTGGAAAACATCGTGCGGGTGTTTGACCCGTTCGACCACAAAGAACCGGTTTGGATATACATCTATGAACTGCCGCGCATACTGGTGCCGTGGTCGCTGTTTTGGATTGTCGCACTGTGCGACACCATCCGCCGCCGCCGCGATTT
>JAQVVK010000042.1 GCA_028698975.1 Victivallaceae bacterium | reverse complement strand
TGCGCCTAACCCCTTGGCTGGACAACTTTTTCTTAAAAGATCGGTGTAAAGACCTTTGAGTTACTATACCCGTTTGATCGCAGATTACAAGTTCCGAAATAGACTTCATCCGGTGTCTTGTATTGCAACGCGGAATGAATCCGCTGCACATTGTAGAAAATTACATAATGTTGAACTCCAAAGCGTAATTGCGGCAGGCTAACGTACTCCTTGATTTTGATATCTTCGTATTTCAACGCCCACCAGAAACGTTCCATTTTGGCGTTATCCAGGCAACGTCCCCGTCCATCCATGCTGATTCGAATACCATAGCTTTTCAACTCATCAATGAATTCGTTGCTCGTGAATTGACTGCCTTGATCCGAGTTGAATATTTCCGGTTTGCCAAAACGCTCCACAGCCATTCTGAGCGTATCAACACAATGGAACGCATCCATTGTATTGACCACGTTATAGGCCATTACCTTGCGGCTAAACCAATCCACAATGCCGATCACAAACGCCCGATGACCAGCTACCGCAGTATAAGTGATGTCTGTACTCCAAACCTGATTCGGACGCTCAAGAGTAAGTTCTCGTAAGAGATACGGGAACTTTTCATGTTCCGGATGAGGCTCCGATGTATTGAAATGCGGACGCGGATAAACCGTCTGCAATCCCAACAATTTCTGCAAGCGTCGAACGCGCTTGTGATTGACCTTATACCCTCGGCGCTTCAGCTCCACCGTAAGGCGCGGAACTCCATAAAACGGCATATTCTCATAGATATTCATAATTTCGTCCTTGGCCTGTTCGTCGGAAGCAACCCGGTGAATCTCGCGGTGGCTTTTGTAGTAAAAGCTCGAATGAGGAACGCCGAGCAGCTTCAACTGACGATTTACACTTAAATCCGAATGACTTTCAATTATTTGCGTTTTTCGGTATTCAAGCCCAGCGCCAAGGACACACTTCGTAAAAAGTCATTCTCCACCTCAAGCCGACCGATCTTTTTCATCAGATCATCTTCGGTATAAGGCTTGTTGTCTGCTTTGCGTTCCGCCTTGGTCAAGAAAACATCCGAAGCACTCTCGAAGAGTTTTTTCTTCCATTGCTGAACCAGATTCGGATGAATCTGATACTTCCCGGCAATTTCAGCCACGGTCAAGTCCCCGCGTAATGCTTCAAGCGCTACGCGGCTCTTGAATTTGCTGTCGTAAGACTTTTTCATAAAACGGCCCTTTCTGTTTTAATTTACAGGCCATTTTACACCGATTCAAGTTGTCCAGTTTTTGGGGAGAACCGCACATTATCTCCTATTGAGATATTTGAATATGAAAACACGTCGTGTGGGTAAAAACGCAACCCCTTTCCGCAACGGCGAAAAAGACTTTTAATAAAAAAACACAAAAAAACATTATGTGCTTTTTCAAAAAATTCAATGACATGTTTAAAAAAGCAAGATGAATATCTTTGAAAAATCTATTTTCACAAAAAAACAAAAATCAAAGTGGAAAAATCTGCGTTAAAGTTATATATTCGCCAATAAGAGCTTTTTCCTTTTTACAGAAAGGTCGATTATGCGGCAGAAACTTATTTTGCTGGGGGCGGTGCTGTGCGGCTTGCTCGCGTTCATCATAACCTATAAGCAGCTTGAAGCCGAAAAACAACGGCTGCTCGGCGACACCGAAACGATCGCCCTTATCCGCATGCGGGTAAACAAAGTCGAGGGCGAAGAACTGCGCGACACCGATCTTGAACGCTACCCGGTCAAACGGCAGCGCGACCGCGGCGTCACCAACCTTGAAATCCCGTGGAGCGAAGTCGCACGGGTGGTGGGCCGCCGCCTCGACACTTCAATGGCCGCCGGCCAGATACTGCAAAGCTCCGACCTCAAGCCGTTGACCCGCAAACAGGGATTCACCGGTATAATTCAGGATGGCTGCCGGGCGATTTCCATACCGGTCTCGCCGGTGACCGCGGTAAGCAACCTCATACAGCCCAACGACAATGTCGATGTGATCGGCACATTTCGTTTTCCGGATGTTCGCGGCGATAGTTCGCTTGACACGGTCACCTTGACCATTTTGCAAAACGTCAAGGTGCTCGCCGTCGGCAACCGCTGGGGCGAGAGCCGCCCTGCCCCGGATGCGGTGCGCAACTACGGCACGGTAACGCTGCTGCTCTACCCGGCCGAAGTTGAAATGCTGGTGTTTGCCTCGCAAAAAGGTACGCTGACGTTATCTTTGCGCAACTGCGACGACAGCCGGATTGACCGCGACATCGAGCAGCGCAGCATCAACTTCAAACAGCTTGAGCGGGAAATCCCCAAATACAACCAGACCCGACAGCGCAAAAACGGACTTCGTTGACGGAGGGTGCATGCTCGAACTTGTAATACATCTGCCGGATTCGCCCGACCGCGCCGCCAAACTTTCGCCGGGGGCCTATCTGGTCGGCTCGGGGCCGGAGTGTCACATCAGACTGCAGCGGCCGGAGATTTCCGCCCGTCACGCCCAGATCATCGTGCGCGAAAACGGCATTACCGTAATGGACTTCGGCAGCCGCAACGGTACGTTTACCGAGGACGGCACATCGCTTTTTGCCAATGAACCGTACGACATGCCGTGCGACACCAAAATACGCCTCGGCAAGGCGGAGTTGCGTTTTCGACGCATTTCAGCCAAGCGGGCGGAGAATACGCCCGCCGCCCCGCCGCCGCCGGCCGCGCCGCCGGCAAAACCAATCGAATCAACCGCGCCAACACAACCGGCCGCCCCCGCCGCCAAGATCAGCGGCAAGGAAAATATACCGTTGCTGCGGGTTTCCGGGGTGCCGACCGAGTTGCGTCAGGTGGCGCAGGAGATCAAGAAACGCGCCCATCGCGAGCTGTTGGTAAGGCTTAACCTCAAAAAAATGGCCTTGGCCGGGGCTTCGGCGGACGAACTGGCGGCCAAAGCCAGGGAGACCATCCGGGAAATCCTTTCGCAGATCACCATCGAGCTGCCGCGTGGCTTGGAGCTTTCGGTGATCGAACGCGAACTCGTGCAGGAGGCGATCGGCCTCGGCCCGCTGGAATACTTGATCGAACGCGACGACATCACAGAGATCATGGTCAACGGCCCCGATCAGGTGTTCGTCGAAAAAAACGGCGAGCTTTACCGCACCGATACCGCCTTTGCCGACAACAATCAGGTATTGGCCGCCATCGAACGGATTGTTTCACCGCTGGGTCGCCGTATTGATGAGAGTTCGCCGATGGTCGACGCCCGCCTGCCCGACGGTTCGCGTGTCAACGCGATAATCCCGCCGCTTTCGCTGGGGGGGCCGTCAATAACCATACGGAAATTTTCGCGCAAGCCGTTTGAAGCGGCCGATTTGGTGCGATTCGGGTCGATCTCGCCGGATATAATGAAGTTTCTCGCGGTGTGCGTACAGGTGCGAAAAAACATTCTGATTTCGGGCGGTACCGGCTCCGGTAAAACGACCCTGCTCAATGTTTTGAGTTCGTTTTTGCCCAATCGCGAACGCATTGTCACCATTGAGGACGCCGCCGAGTTGCAACTCCATCAGGAGCATCTGGTCAGATTGGAAGCGCGGCCGCCCAACATCGAGGGCAAAGGCGCGGTAACCATCCGCGATCTGGTGCGCAACTCGCTGCGCATGCGCCCCGACCGCATTGTGGTGGGCGAGTGCCGGGGCGGAGAAGCGTTGGATATGCTTCAGGCCATGAACACCGGTCACGACGGCAGTTTGACGACCATTCACGCCAACAGCGCGCGCGACGCGCTGGCCCGACTTGAGACGCTGGTGCTTATGGCCGGGTTCGACCTGCCATTGCGGGCGATCCGCGAACAGGTGGCTTCGGCCATAAACATTGTCGCGCAGATAAGCCGCGAACGCGACGGCAGCCGAAAAATCGTAAGCGTTAGCGAGATAACCAAGATGGAAGGCGATATAATCACCATGCAGGATCTGTTTGTTTTCAAACAGACCGGGTGGGACGAGCATGACCGCATTGTCGGTGAATTTGTGCCGACCGGCAGTGTGCCGAGCTTCATGGACGAGATACGGCGCGCCAAGATCGACCTCGACATCGGGCTGTTTGATCCGAACCGCAAGGGGGAAGCCCATGTTTGAAAGTTCAATATGGCCGGCCGCTTTCGCTTTTGCCGGGGTAACGCTGGTGTCTTTGGTGCTGGCGGAGTTCGGCGCGTATGTCGCCGCCCGATACCGCGAAAGGTTTCTTAAAGAGGCCGGCACCGAATTGGATGATATTCTTATCCAGATGCCGGCCGACCGCATGCTTGACATCAGCCTTGGCGCGGCGGCCGCCGGAGCGGTGATCACCGCGGTGGTAATGGCTTCGCAGGTGGAAAATATTTCGTTCGGCTGGGTCGCCTTGATCGCTCTGGCGGTCGGCGGGATTTTGTTTCCGGTGCCGCGTCTGGTAATCCGCTCGATGAAAAGACGCCGACTTCAAAAGTTCAATATTCAGCTTGAAGACGCCCTTGGCATGATGGCCAACGCGCTTAAAGCCGGGTTCAGCATAAATCAGGCTCTCGACGAGATCGCGGCGCAAAACATTCATCCGCTGGCGGTCGAATTCCGATTGCTCACACAGGAAGTTCAGCTCGGGGTGTCGCTGGAGCAGGCTCTTGACAATATGAACCGCCGTCTGGGGTCGGATGACTTCGAGCTGGTCGCCACCGCCATATTGACCGCACGGCAGACCGGCGGCGAATTGACCGGTACGCTGGAGCGGGTGGCCGGACTTATCCGGCAGCGGGTGCGTATCGCCGGCAAGGTGCATGCGTTGACCGCCATGGGGAGGCTTCAGGCGATCATGATCGGCGGCATGCCGTTTCTGTTGTTGTTTGGCATGAGTTATGTCAGTCCGAATATGATGGGGGCGTTTCTGCACAGTGCGTTCGGGGTGATTTCGATCATCGCGGTCTGCATTTTGGTCACGCTCGGTTTTATCGTAATTCGCAAAATAACCACCATCGAGGTATGACTATGATATATCTTGTCATATCGGCACTTTGGGGAGTGGCTTTCGGCGGGTTTTTTTATTGGGTGTTTGACCGCCTTACTTCGCATCAGCAAGACAATCTCAAGACTTTACGCAAACCATTGCCGCTCGTATTCAAACTTTCGGCTCCGTTTCTGCCGCTGGCAAGACCGCTGGCGGCACGCAAAATGTTTGCCCCGGCACGCGCGGCGGCGGCGCCGCGGCTGCTCATGGCCGGTTACGGCGACACCCTGCTGCCGGAGGAATTTGTGTCATTCAAGCTGGCGTTGTTGATGGCCGGGGTTTGCATCATCTTCCTTGGAGCGGTCAGCGGCCGCTTTTTAATCATGGGGACAATGGGTGCGCTGCTGGCCGTTTACCCGGCGGTATGGCTTAACGCGGTAATAAAAAAAAGACATTTATCCATAATGAAAGCTCTGCCCAACGTACTTGATTTGCTCACGTTGTCGGTGGAGTCGGGGCGCGACCTCATGTCGTCGCTGCGCGACATTATCGCCCGGCGGCGCATGGACCCGCTCAACGAGGAGCTCTCGATCACCTTTCAGGAGATCCAACTTGGCTGCAATCGCACCGAGGCTTTGCGCGCACTCTCCGACCGGGTGCGGCAGATCGATCTAACGTCGACCGTCAATGCGATGATCCAGGCCGAGGAGCTGGGGGTGAGCATCGCCAATCTGTTGCGAATACAGGGCGACATGCAGCGCAACAAGCGTTTTGCTTTGGCCGAAAAGATGGCCAATGAAGCATCGGTCAAAATCATCATACCGGTGGTATTGTTCATTTTGCCGGCGGTGTTCATCATTTTGCTTGGCCCGTTGGCGGCGCAAGCGGTCAGGAGCTTTGGCGGACGATGATCTTTAATCTGGAGCAACGTTGTTATATCGCCCGGTCTCCGTATTGGGCGTTGGGCTGTTTCGACCGGTTGCGCGGCATGATCGGCCGTCGTTTCGAGCCGGGCAAGCTCGACGCCATGATCTTCCCGCGTTGCCGTGCGGTGCACAGCATGGGTATGTCGATGACCATCGACGTGGTTTTCGTCGATAAAGAATCGCGGGTGGCCGGACTGGCGGCCTATTACCGGCCTTGGCGCAGACCGGTCTTTTGCTGTCATGCGGATACGGTGATCGAGCTGCCGGCGGGGACCATTACCGCGACCGGCACCGAAATCGGGCATTTGTTGAATCTAAACTCAAATTTCACACCGGAAACGGTTGAAAAATTGCGCAATGAAGCTATGGTAAAAACAGGATTTCTTCCCTGTGCCGGAGAAAACGGAGAAAAGGCGTGAAAATATTTTTTGTAAACGGCATTCGAGCCGGTGAGGAAATCGAGCTGGCGGTACCGGAAATCACGATCGGCCGGGAGGAAGACAATCTTCTGCGAATCCCGGTGGCGGGGGTGTCGCGCTACCACGCCAAGCTCAAGCGCGGCGATGACGGGGTTTGGAGTGTGGTCGATCTCGGCAGCACCAACGGCGTAAAGATCAACAGCCGCCGCATCAAGGCCGACCAAGCCTTGACCGAGGGTGATTTGGTTGAGATCGGCGATCAGATGATACGATTTACCGGATTGGACGACGCGCCGCCGCAAGTGATTTTCGCTACAGTGGGAAGTGGAGAAAGCGAGCCGCCGACGACGGCCAAGGTGGTTAAAGCCCCGGACGCGCCTCCGGTATCAGGAAGCGAAGTCATTGCAAAGCTGCGTTCGGGAGCCGAACTCTTTTCGCTTCACACATCGGCCGCGGCAGAAAAGATCGCCCAAAAGGTAACGCCATCCAAAAAATCCGTTGACAACCGGTTGCGCCGCAATCTTGTTTTCGGGGCAATTCTTTTTTTCGGGGTTGTCGCCATCGTTATTTTCTTTTTGCGGGTGCTGCCGCTGTTTCAGCAAAAGCCGCAGGCGGTCAAGCGGGAAATACCGTTCGCGTTGTTTTATGAAAAGGAGAACGTCCGCCCCGACAACGTATTCCGTTTCTCGGTGCGGGTGGAAAACGGCGAGGCGGAGTTCACCATTGATGATATTTCATCCCAGCGCCATTATGTCAAAAAGGTGAAAGCGGACGCTACTTCACTCGCCATACTCCGCAGCCGCATTGAGGACTCCGGAGCGTGGAAACTTGGCAACTCCGGCACGGCGCGTACGGGAGTTGCGATCACCCGCCGTTTCATGGCGGCGGAGCCGGAGCGGGCATTTGACTTTGTTAAATCGGGCGACATGCTTCCTGAGGAGTTGAAAACCGTGGAGCTGGCGATCGACAGCTTCACCGAGAATTTCGGGCTGCAAACCATATCGCTCACCCCGGAGGAACTCCTGACGATGGCGGCCAATCACTACGAAAAAGCCGCCGAGCTATTTGCCAACAGCGGCGTTGCCAACGACAATCTGCGCAACGCGATCAAAGGTGCCGAGCTGGCTCGAAATGCGCTGGAGCAATTTTCACCGCCGCCGCCGTTGTTTCGACGAGCCGACGAGCTTTATAAAGAAGCCGTCGAGCAGCGCGAGCGCAAACTTGCGGAGCTGGCGTTGGATTGGTCAAGCTGCAGCTCAAAACGCGACTATCAGGGATTGCGCCAAGTTTTGCTGCGGCAGATGGATCTATTTGATCTTGATTCAAAAGAGTATGACTTCACCCGGCAGAAACTTTTTAAGCTGGATCAGTATTTGAGGAGAAACAGCAAATGATCTCAACTCTGCTTAAAGTTCTTCCGGCTATATTGCTGGCGACGGCCGCCGCCTTTGCCGGGAGCGATACCCGCACCGAGCTTACGATTTCCGGCACGCCCGGCATGGAGGTCGCCATCAACGGCAAAGCCACCGGCAAAGCTCCGCTTAAACTTTTGGTATCTCCCGGCGGCTATCTGGTCAAATTCTCGGCTCCGGGGTGTGTTCCGGTGTGGCGTGCCTGCAAGATCAGCGGCCAGCAGCAGCATTGGCGCGAAGTGCTTGCTCCGGCCCGGGCATCGGTATTGATCGCAAGCGATCCGTCGGGAGCTGAAGTTACCATCGGCGACCGGGTTATGGGGGTCACCCCTCTCGTGCTGCCGCATATTCAGGCCGGGACGTACTCGGCTCAGTTGAAACTGCGCGGCTATGCGCCGATGCCGGTCGACTGGGTGGTCGCCGACGCCCGTCCGCGTAAAATCCTCGTCAATCTTAAATCCAACACCGGTTTTGTCACGGTGCGCTGTTCGGCGGACAACGCCCAGATATTCATTGACGGCAAGACGGTCGGATCGACCGGAGAAAACGGGGTGAAGCTGGAGTTGGACGAGGGGCGGTATAAACTGAAAGTCGTCAAGGCCGGCTATTCTCCGGCGGAGAAAAATATTGATGTTGTCCGCAATCGCGATTTGGAGTGCGAGATCAAGCTGTTCGAACTTCCGGGCGGCGTGAGTATTTCATCTTCACCCGAAGGCGCGGAGGTTTTTGTCAATGGCGACAAGCGCGGAGTAACCCCGTATGTCGATACCGAAATGCCACCCGGCAACTACACGATTTTGTTGAAGAAGCCGGGTTACGACGATCAAAGCCGTGACATACAGATTGCGCCTAATTCAAAGGATGCGTTGGAATTCACGCTGTTGCGCAGCACCGGCGAATTGGAGCTTGACATCACTCCGGCCGGGGTCAAGATCATGATTGACGGTATTGCCGCCGGCGTCACCGAGGCGATGCCCGGCAGTAAAGCCGCCACCAAGCCATTCGTCGTCCGGCAACTGGCTCCCGGCGAACACAAGATCACGCTGACCCATCCGCGGGCCAAACCGCAGACCAGAACGCTTTCTTTCAATATCGAAAAAGGCAAGCTGCTGCAACCCAAGACCATAAACGTCTGGGTCGCCAACTGTGAAATAACCTATATTACGGGCGACACGGAGCTGGTTTCGCTGATTTCCGAAGACGAAAATTTTGTGAGCTACGCGCCGGAACCCGGTGTGCGGTTGAAAATCGACCGCTCCAAGGTTAAATCGCTCTCGAAATTCGCCGACTGAATCGGGTCGATCATCGGGCGCGCAAGGAATTGGCCTGCACGCCGGCGATGACCTCCATTACCCGCAACGCCTGTCGGGTCGTAACCGGAAACGGCACGTTGTCTCTTATCGCCATATATAAATAGCGATAGATTTCTTCCATATACATGCCGTTGGCGGGAGCCACGGCAATGCTTTTTTCGACCCATTGCGGCTGAACTTTGGCCGCAAAAAACGGGGTTTCAGGCGGCGGAGGTTCTTTATGCGCGGGACCGGTTGGAGCGGCGAAATTAGGGTCGAGATATTTCAATTCGATGGTTTTCTCATCTTTTGAAAACAGCGTACCCCGCTTGCCGTAAACTTCGTAAACCGGCGACGGCACCGCCACTCCGCCGGAAATTTCCAGATCGATCACCCGGCCGTTGACGCCGCGAAACACAAGTTTGATGTGGTCGTCGGCGTCACCGACCGCCGCAACACGGCGCACGTCGCTCCAAATCGCAGCCGGTTCGGATTCCAGCAGCAAAAGCGAGTGATCCACCAGATGCGGCCCCCAGTTGTTGAGCTGGCCGCCGCCGCAGCTCTTTAAGGTTTGCCAATCGTCTCTAAACTGAAAGTTGTGACGCCGGAGCTTGATCTCAAAGATTTCCCCCAGCACGCCGGAGGAAATGATCTCGCGCACATGATTGAAACATGCTTCAAAACGCCGGTTCAACCGAAAATAAAGTCGACCGGGGTATTCGCGGTCGAGCCGTCTCAACTCGGCGATTTCATCGAGCGACAGGGCAAACGGTTTTTCCAAAAAGACGATCTTTCCGGCTGCGAGTGCGCGTTTGGTGTATTCGACGTGAAGAAGCGACGGCACCGCCACCGCGATCACATCAAGCGACCGGTCGCGTAAAAAGGCTTCCCCATCGGTATAACAGGCACTCTGCGTGTACATGGTATGAAACAAGGCGACGTGATCCGCCAACACATCACACCCGGCCCCGATCTCAAACATCTCCGGAAAACGAAGCAATTCCGGGCAATGCATATGCAGCCCGGCCCGCCCCAATCCCCAAACGCCAACCCGCAGTCGTTGATTCATTTTGATTACACTTCCCAATAGGTTTTAGGGCCGTTGTAACACATTTTCTTTGCCAGTTTCTCCGCGGCGTCGTAGGGGAACTGCCCCGCCTCCACCATCGCTCCGAGCACATTGGCCAATGTGCGGCGGAACATCTCGAAACGCGAACCGTAACTCAACAGCTTGCGCGAATCGGAGACCATACCGGCAAACGCGCTGTAAAGATCGACACTGCCGATGTATTCGAGTTGACGCTTCATGCCGACCGGCGTGTCGGCCAGCCACCAGGCCGAACCCAGACGCACCGATGCTCCAAACGCCCGGGCAATGGTCGCCAACGTGGGCTGCTGGGTCGGGTCAAGCGAATAAAGCACCACTTTAAGCCGGCCGTCAAAGCGGTTGAGAAACTGCACGACGCCGGGAAGCTGATCCTGATGCAAACTGCAAACGTCGCCGCCGGAATCCGGCCCGATCGTGTTGAACAGCATGGCGCGGACATCGCGCACCGCCCCGGCGTGAAGCTGGGTCACCCAGCCGGTCGAGGCGTTCAATTCGCCGAATTCGCCGAGCATAAACGCCATGTATCCATCGATTTCGGCCGGGGTCAAGGTTTTACCCGCCAATGCTTTGCAAAATACTTCATTGGCCTCTCCTCTGGAATACGATCCGCAAGGGACCACTTCAAGGCCGTGGTCGCTTGCGTGGCAGCCGTTTTGAGCAAAATAATCGTGAGACAGCCGCAACGCTTCAAGCAATGAATCGATGTCAGCTATCGCCATATTGAAGCGTTTACCCAGTTTGCCGATATATTCGGCAAATCCGGCGGCGGCAATCTTCATCGCCTTGTCGGGTCGCCAAGTCGGGTGCACCCGCACCGCGCCGCCCAGACCGGCATTTAGCTTGGCATGAAGATCAAGCCGGTCGGCCGGGTCGTCGGTCGAACACATCGCCTCGACGTTGAGCCGCTTCAACAGCTCCTGCGGTTTCGACTCGGGCAAAGCGAGAACACGGTTGGCCTCGCTCCATATTTGCTCGCCGGAGGCGGCGCAAAGCCGTTCGTCGATGCCGAGAAAGCGCAGGTCAAGGTGCATCCACTCGTAAACCGGGTTGCCGATAAGATCGTCAAACACACCGGCCAAGGCCAGAAATTTTTCGCGATTTGAGGCGGCGCCGGTAATAAACCGCTCGTCCACGCCAGCCTTGCGCATCACTTCCCACACATAGTGATCGGTCGCCCCGAAAAGCGTCCAGACATCCGAAAAATTTTCATTGGCCGCAAGAGCCGCCACATCGGCATGGTTATGCGGGTCGATGATCGGCAAACCGGAGATCGACTTAAAAAGACGGCGGCCGGATTCATTGCCGATAAGATAAGATTCACCCAAAAACTCAGTCATGACAGCCTCTTTTTATTTTTTACGGTATGCTTCCGGAGTGTAGTCCGGGAGCTTTTTGGATGCAAAGACCGGGGACAGACGGGCAAAACGCTGTCTGCCGTCGATCAGGGGCACGCTCGGAAAATCCTCGCCGATCAGCGGCCGGGCATAGGCCAGAAATTCGTCGGTCACGTCGGTCTTGTCCGGCGTGATCCACGCCGCCGGGAAAGTCCGTTCGCTGTTGGCCACCAATTCAAGCGGAGCCTTGTCATAACGCACCTGATAGATCAGGCCCGATTCGCGCAATATGGTGGACATGAAGCCGTTTTCTCCATTCACGGCCAGCAGCACCGCTTTTTGCCCCACCCGGTACGCTTCATCCAGATCGACCGTCGAAGCATAGATCGCCGTGGCACGCTGGTCGGTGCCAAACACCTGCCCGCGAGCCGCTCCCGCCGCCGGAATGCCGTGAGCATTGAGATAACCGGTCAACGCCTGCTGCGCGGTGATCGAACTTGCGCCGAAATTGACATGACCGAAACTGTCACGCACCACCCCGGCTTCGCCGACATCGCACCCCTCGCTGACCACGACCACCGCCCTGCCCCGAAGCTTGACCACCGCGTTGATTTTTTCGGCCATTTCCGCGAGCGAAAGCCCGCTTTCAGCCAGAAATATCAACAGCGGAGTTTCGCGCCTGGGGTCGGCCAACCTCGCCGCCGCCGGAATAAACCCGATCTTGCGCCCCATGGCCTGAAGCACCAGCACCGGGTCGGCGGGCGACGAACCGCGATTTTCCTCCTCGGCGTTTTGCACGATCATCTGCCAGTAACGCGCCACCGAGCCGTAGCCGGGGGTGTGGTCGATCAATTTGAATTCGCCGTCGCCAACATCGTTGTCAATGGTCTTGGGTACGCCTATTCCGACGACATCAAGGCCGCGTTCGCGGGCAAGCGCGGCGACTTTGTTGGCGGTATCCATCGAGTCGTTGCCGCCGTTATAAAGAAAATAACCGATATTCTGCGCTTTGAGCACGGCGACAATGCGGTCGAAATCTTCAAGCTGTTTGGCTTTTACCTTGTAGCGGCAAGTGCCGATCGCTCCGGCCGCCGGAGTATTGCGCAAAAGAGCGATCTCCGATTCGCTTTGAGCCGAGAGATCAAGCAATTCCTCTTTAAGCACCCCTTCGATGCCGTGAAATCCGGCGTAAATCCGGTCAATACGTTCCGGAAAGGAGCGGGCGGCTTCGACTACGCCGCGCAAACTGCTGTTGATGACCGGCGACGGCCCGCCGGACTGCGCGATCAAAAGATTTTTTTTCATTTTTCTCCTTACGGTATAAGCGAGTCAATGGTGTCGAGGTCGGGCATCACCCGCCCCAGATTGAAAACGGTGTTTCCGACAGCCGCCGGGGCGGTCGCGCCAAACGAACCGCGACAGGGCAGCTCCTGCGCTCCGCGCATACCGGCGTGACCGTCGACAAAGCCGACCGTGGTACGGCTGCTATGCCGAAACGACGCCGCCCGGTTGCTCATCTGATCGGACGGATTATAAGCGCCTTTTGTATTGACCGCATTATAAAAATAGCAGCTGTGTCCGAAATTGTCAACCAAGATCGAAGTGCGGGCCGGATCACGAAAATTACCGTTTTTGCCGACCGGAGCTTTAAGTCCGTCGGCGTCATACCCGTTTACCACAATATAATTCAGCCCGTAATTGGTGCCGATGACTTCGGTAGAATGCTCGGCCGGACAATGCAGCACCGCCACCCGCCCGTCGGAGGCCCGCCCCGACGACAAGTAAGCATTGACCACATCGTCGAGCCATTTGGCTTTTTCGG
>JAQVVK010000041.1 GCA_028698975.1 Victivallaceae bacterium | reverse complement strand
AAACATCCTTACTCGAAGTGACGAGTACGGCGGCAGCCGCACGGAGGAACGGAGAGCGGGGGCTCCCCCAAAAGTACCCGAAGCCCGCGCAAGCGGGACCCGAGGCTCAAACGCCGAGGGTGGCAACGTTTGGGGGTAATACAGGCGGGCGTACGCTCAACAAAAATTTTTAAGCGAAGCGTCCAAAAAATTTTTAGCCCGCCGCGGCCTTGCTTACTAACAAAACCCTTGTTATAGATAAGGCATTTGATCCTATCTTCTCACATCGCCCCGGCCAGTGCTCTGCCCAGCCACGGGGGATAAATAGCGGGTGGCGTTAAGCCCCCCCCGCGCCCCTTACATCGGGCTGTTATCGGCTGATTGGCAATCGGCAAAGCCGAATAGAGGTAGTCGGCCCTGCACCGTTGAAATCCGGCCTGTTTTGAAGTCGACCGCTTGAAATATTACCGGAAACGAATATTGGTGAATCCCGTACCACTTTAATTTGTTGGTTATGAAAAATCGACCAATTCAAACGGGAGGCGGTGTATGAACAAGCTGGTTTTGCATGTCCACTCCGGCGATCAGGGGGTGGTGTCGGGGGCGTTGTCGATGATGAACCACTTTCGGCGGCAAGCCGACGGACAACCCTTTTCGGCGGTGCTGGTGGCAACCGGAGGCGCGGTTACCTGGTTTCGCAGCGACAGCCCGCTTGCCGACGCCGCCAAAGAGTTGCTGCGCTGCCGGGGTGTGGCGATCGAATTATGCCGTAACGCGCTGGGGCATAACAATATTCCGGAGAGTACGGTTCTGCCGGGCACTGTCGTGGTGCCGGCCGGAGTGTTTGAAATGGTGCGTTTGCAGGAGCTGGGCTACGCCTATGTGCGCGCCTGATGAAACGATGCTGCCGGGTTGAATCGCCTTCACATAACCAATGGATGATCCGCGATCCGGGCAAAAAAATGGCATCCCCATCGGGATTCGAACCCGAGTTGCCGGGATGAAAACCCGGTGTCCTAGGCCTCTAGACGATAGGGACGCATCGCGTAAAGCAGTTCATAATATATTGCCGTATTGCCAAAAGTCAAATCGATTTGGCGGACGGCAGCTGTTTTTTTACAAATAAAGTCGCATTGAGCAGAGTTGCGACTTGATTTTTTGCGGTATCATGTCATGTTATAATGATGCACCGGGATTATGTTTATTTGGATTTAAGGAGGGTGGGAATATGGCTAATTATGATCGTGCGCCGGTCGAATATGTCGCCGGCAAAAGCGCGGCGGTCGGCATTTCATTTGTCAACCGGGTCTTTATGTGGATGGCGGTGGGCCTCGGCGTCACCGCGGCGGTATCGTGGTTTGTCGCCCGTAATTTTACGGAGCAGATCATCGCGGCGCGCGGCGTTTTCATCGTGTTGCTGATCGCGGAAGTCCTGCTGGTGATCGGGCTTACCGCCGCCATCAACCGTATCTCGGCGGCGGCGGCAACCGGCGGATTTCTGCTTTATGCCGCGCTCAACGGGGCGACGCTTTCGGTGATCTTCCTCGTTTACAGCATGTCGGCGATTTCGCTGGCCTTTTTTACCGCCTGCCTCACGTTTGGATCGGTCGGGTTGTTTGGTTTCATCACCAAGCGCGATCTCTCCGGTATCGGCAGTCTGTGCGGCATGGCCTTGTGGGGCATCATTATCGCCATGGTGCTGAACTTCTTCTTCCACAGCACCGGGCTGGAGCTTTTTATAAGCTGTGTGGGCGTGATCGTCTTTGTCGGACTTACCGCCTATGACACCCAGAAGATCAAACAGCTGGCCGTCGGAGTCGATGGAGGCCAGATTGACGGCGAGACCGGAAAAAAATATGCCGTGCTCGGCGCTCTGACCCTCTATCTGGATTTCATCAACCTCTTTTTGATGCTGCTGCGGCTTTTTGGCAACCGCCGCTGAAGCGGGAGCTCGGTAAAGGGAAATGACTTCGTTTATACTGCGCCGGCTCTTTTATTCGCTGTTGATCGTCTTCGGCGTGGTGCTGATAACATTTCTGCTTTTTAACGTGGCGGGTGGCGACCCCGCCGCCGCCGTGCTCGGAAAAAATGCGCGGCCGGAGGAGGTCGAGGGGCTGCGCCGGGAACTCGGCGCGGATCTGCCGCTTTTCTTTGGTCATCTCTGCTCCACCGAGGCTTTCCCGGCGTGGAACGGTGCTTTGCGCGGTACGCCGGGCGTCGGCGTCAACCCCGACGGAAGCGTCACATTTAAGCGCAATTTTGCCACGGATTTTCCGGTTGTGGCCGAGTACGGCTCGGAAAAGTCCGTGGAAATACCTCCGGAAACATCTATTTTCACACTTCCGCCCGGAAGCGGCCAAGTGCGGTTTTTTCGCCGTCAGGCCAATCCGTTAAATTCACAGCTGGTGCGCTCGTTTGCCGAAGTGATCTCGTTTCAACGCGATTTCCCGTATATCCGGGCGTTTGATTTCGGCCGCACCGTGTCCACACGCGAACCGATCGGTAAAATCCTTTTGCGCGGCGTCGGGCCATCGCTGGCTCTGATGCTGCCGGTGTTTTGCGGCGAATTGCTGTTTGGCATCGCGTTTGCACTGGTCGCCGCCGCGTTCAAAGACAGCTGGATCGACCGTTCGCTGGTGTGCCTCGCCGTCTGCGGTATCAGCGTGAGCTATCTGGTGGTCATTATTTTCGCACAGTGGTTTCTCGGCTATTATTACAGCTGGTTTCCGGTCTGGGGGTGGGAAGGCCCGGCCAATCTCTGGCTGCCGATTACCGTCGGAGTAGCCTGCGGCATCGGCGGCAACGTGCGTTTTTACCGCGCCGTATTTGTCAACGAACTTGACCGCGAATATCTGCGTACCGCCATTGCCAAAGGCGCGTCGCCCGGGGCGGTTTACGGCAAGCATCTGCTGCGCAACGCCGCGCTTCAGATCATCACCCGGGCGGGGGCGTCTCTGCCGTTTCTCTTTACCGGAAGTCTTTTGCTGGAGTCGTTTTTTGGCATTCCCGGTCTGGGATTTGCCGGGGTGGATGCGCTCTACAACTCAGACCTTCAATTGCTTAAAGCTCTGGTGGTCACCGGTGCCGTGATCTTTGTCGTGATAAATCTTTTGACCGATCTCGCCTACGCTTGGGCCGATCCCCGGCTGTCGTTTGCCGCCAAGTGACGGGAAAATGGCGGCCAAGTGGCGGCTGTCGTTTAAGCGTATCGACTAATCAATTGGGTTATTGGCGCACCTTGACTTGTTCGCCCGGAGACAGCCGGATGGCGGTGAATTCATTTTTTACTTCGTAGCGTTTGGCCTTGCCGAAGTCGAACTCATCTTCCTCCAGCCAGCTGGGGGAGTTGCTGTCCATCAAAACAATGGTCTTGCCGCGGTCGGGGCGGTTGACCAATCGGGTGAATGCCTCAAGCGTGATATGCGGGGATTCTTTACCCTCGGCATCGGCGGCGGCACAGCCGTAATCAAGCTCTCCAAGTTCGTCGACGACCAATATTTCGCAGTCGGGGAAACCCCAGGCGGCGGCCTGCATCAGCCGCCGGGTGGTGACGATCAAGGTCGAATCGGGCTGCGACACAAGCCGCGTCCGCGTCTGGACGAGAAAAAACTCCGGCATCTTGCTGCCGATGGTCACCGGGTCGATGATAAAACCGCCGCAAAAGGTCGTCAGCGCGAAAACGCCGAAGAATATATAGAGCCTCAACCGCCATTTGTTGCGGCACAGCAGCAGCGTGACGCCGCCAGCGGCCAAAACACCGCCGGCCAGCCCGCACCAGAGCGGACGCAAGGGCACCAACTCGGCAAACCGCGAGAGAGCCAGCATCGCCATGCCGCAGCCGCCGACAAAAAACACCCCGCCCAAAAAGTCGAAAACCCAGCGAAATCCGCGATTGTGCCCGCCGGTGTTGAAATATACCGCGACCATGCCGCCGGCCAGTATCGCCAACCCCGGAAAACAGGGCAGTATGTAGGTCGGCAACTTGCCGCCGCTGCATGATAGCAGGATAAACGGCAGCACAAAAGCGAGCAGGGCAAAGCGGAAGATCGACCGCTCGAACAGCCGCGACCACTCCGTCTTGCGAAACGAGATCAATGCGGGCAGCGCGGGGAATGCGGCCGGGAAAATCCCGCCGGCCAGCACCGGCAGAAAGAACCACCACGGCTCAACATGGTCGCTGTCGGTGCCACCCGTGAAGCGTTGCCAGTGCTCCTCGACCAGAAAATAACGCCAGAAATCCGGCTGCGCCCGGTGTACCGCCCACGCCCACGGCAGCACCACGGCGACTGCGGCAACGAGCGGGATCCACGGCATCTGCCAAAGTTCTTTCCAGCGACGCTCCCAGAGCACGAACCCCAGTACCGCGACACCCGGCAGAGCCAGCCCGATGAACCCTTTGACCATAAACGCGCCGCCGCCCAGCAGGCCGCAGGAGATCAGCAGGAAGATCTTGCGGCGGTTGAAGCACGGCTCCGCCAGCGCAAGGTAAGCCGTACACAGCACCCCGGTCACAAACGCGGTAAGCGGCAAATCCAGCACGGCGGTAGTGCCGACCCCGTACACCAGCCCGGCGGTGAGAAACAACGCCGCCGCGAGTGCCGCCACTTTGTGGTCTCCAATGGCCTGAAACACCAGAAGTGCGATGAAAAATGCGGCTATCCCGGCTCCGAGCGCGGCCGGCAGTCGCAACGCGAAAGCATTTTCCCCAAAGCATTTAAATGAAGCGGCGGTAAGCCAGTACCCCAGCACCGGCTTTTCAAAATAGCGCACGCCGAGCAAGGTCGGGGCAGACCAGTTGCCTGAAGCGATCATTTCGCGCGGTATCTCGGCATATCGGAATTCATCGGGGGAAAGCATCGGCCGCCCGCCCAGGGGAGCGATGTACACGGTCAGAAAAAAAAGGAAAACCCAAAAATAGTATTTCAAAATCCACCTCGAAATTGCTTTTAGTATGCAAATATAACCCGCAGCGTCGATAAAATCAAGCCGTGTTTTTTTTAATGCGGTTGAAAAAGCGTTTCCAAGAGTGTATCTTCAATAATAGGATGCAAAAAAGGGGGAGAGGCTATGAAAAAATTATTCGGTTCGTTGGCGACGATTGTATTGGCCGCCGGTTCGCTTTTGGGTGAAACGCTGGTCAACGACAGCTTTTATGACATCGATAAACTGCCGGCGGAACTTTTTGCCGTGGTTAAGCCGGGCAAGGATATTGAGTTTTCGATCGAGGAAAATGCCACGACCGGCTATGTCTGGAGCGCGGTTTACGATTCGCGTAAATGCAAGGTCGAGCTTGACCACAAAGGCCCGCGCAAAAGCCAAAGCCGTCTGGCCGGCGCTCCGGGGCGGGTCGAAGTCGAGATCAAGCCGTTGACCGATGCCCCGGCGGTGGTGACGCTCAATTATTCCAGGCCGTTCGAGCCGGAGGCGGCTCCGGCCGCTTCGGTGCGCTGCATTGTTTCGACTCCGGCGGCAGTCCGCACCGCCCGTGCGGCGGAGGCGGATAAGGCGCGACCCGTGGAAAAATCGCCCCGGCCGACGACGGCCCGCCTGCAAAACGATGCGACCTACGAATTTGCCACTCTTCCCCCCGAACTCACGGCACAGCTCCCGGTCGGCCGGGAAATCGAATTTGAACTGGTCGAGCCGGACAACGGCGACAACTGGCAACTGGTGAACTATAATTCGACCATGTGCCGGGTCGAATTCAAGAAGGAATCGGGCATCTGGTTTTGGAAATCCGCCCGGGTCGAAGTCGAGGTCAAGGGAATCCGCCCCGGCCGGACGGTGATAGAATTCGCCGCCGGAGAGCGCACATTGCGCTGCAACTTGCTTTTCAACTGACGATACGTCAATAAATATCGCTGATTTTGCGGTTGCGCGCTGGAAAAAACTTCACTCGACGTTATATTATTCCCGATATACAAACAGGGAGGCGCGATGGAAAAGGTCTTTATAACCGGTCGCGGAATTATTTCTCCGCTGGGTTCCGGTCTGGCCGCCAATGAAGCGGCGTTGCGGTCGGGCAAAAGCGGTGTGGTGCGTATTCAGGAATTTGTCGATCACCAGCTTGAGTGTCAGGTCGGCGGCTTGGTCAACGAGCAGCCCGACACCCCTTTGATCGATCGCAAGACCCGCCGTTTCTGCCCGCCGGTCGGCGTAATGTCGGTGATCGCGGCGGCCGAGGCGTTTGCCGAAGCCGGTCTGCCGCTTGATGAAGTCCGCCGCCGCCGTATCGCCATTTTGGGCGGCGTGGCCGGAGGAAACTATCGCGAAGTCTATGACGAGGCGACCCGCTATATTGAGAGCAACAACCGTCTGCGCAACGTCTGCCCCTATGTGGTGCCGCGCATCATGCCGTCGTCGGCGATCTCCAATATTTCACTTATTTTCGGCATCACCGGTGAATCATACGATATTTCGGCCGCATGCGCCAGCAGTGCGATTTCGATCATGCTCGGTTCGCGGCTGATCCGCTCCGGCATGTACGATATGGTGCTGGCCGGCGGAGCCGAGCAGCTCGACTGGCTCGAAGCTCTCGGGTTCTGCGCCTGCCGCGCTCTTTCCAAACGGTACAACAACACCCCGGAGCTGGCCAGCCGCCCGTTTGACCGCGGTCGCGACGGTTTCGTATTGGCCGGCGGCGCGGCCTATGTTTTGCTGGAGTCGGAGCGAAGCGTCAAGGAGCGCGGCGTCCGCCCGATCAGCATGGTTTCGGGAGCCGCCTCCAACAGCAACGCCCGCGATATGGTCGTGCCGGACGCGGCGGCTTCGGCCTCGGTCATGGCTGAAGCCATAGCCGACGCCGGTTTGAAGCCGGGCGACATCGGTTATGTCAACACGCATGGCACCGGCACCCCGGTGGGCGACCCGGTTGAAATGGACGCCATCCGGCGGGTGCTCGGCAGCGGAGCTGCCATCAACAGCACCAAGTCGCAGACCGGCCACATGGTCGGCGCGACCGGGGCGGCCGAGATCATATTTACTTCGCTTATGCTGGAAAAGAAGTTCATCTCAAGGTCGATCAATCTTGACGACCCCGATCCGGAATTCGGCTGGGCCGATCTGGTGCGCGAGTTCCGCGAAGGGGTGAATTTCCGCCATGCCCTCTCCAACAGTTTCGCCTTCGGCGGCTCCAACGCCGCGGTGGTGATCTCCGACTGCGGAAACTGACCCCGTGGCCGAGCCGGTAAACAACAAGCCGCGCCTGCCCGACTGGATCAGAGTACGGGTGGGAGGCGGCAGCCGTGAATTTGTGCGCGAAACGTTAAGCGACCTCCGGTTGAACACCGTGTGTTCGGGGGCGTTGTGTCCCAATCTGGGTGAATGTTTTTGCAGCGGCACCGCGACGTTTCTCATCCTCGGCCGCAGCTGTACCCGCAACTGCAAATTCTGCGCGATCGCCTATGATCCGCACCCGGCTCCGCCCGAAATGGACGAGCCGCAAAGACTGGCCGAGGCCGCGGTGCGGCTCAAACTCAAGTATGTGGTTATTACCAGCGTCACCCGCGACGATCTCGCCGACGGCGGAGCGGCCTTGTTTGCCGAAACGATCCGGGAGCTGCATCGGCGGCTGCCGGAAGCCGGAGTCGAGGTGTTGACCCCCGATTTCAACGGCGACGACGCGGCTTTGCGTCTGGTGCTGGCGGCCAAGCCGACCGTGTTCAATCACAACGTGGAAACCGTCGAACGGCTTTCGTCGTCGATCCGTACCCGCGCCACTTACCGCAAGTCGCTCGACGTGCTGAAACGCGCCGCCGATTCCGGCTTTGGAGTACCGGTCAAATCCGGCATTATGCTTGGTTTGGGCGAAACCGACGACGAGATACGGCAGACTTTGCGCGATATGCGTTCGAGCGGGGTTTCTATCGTCACGATCGGCCAGTATCTTCAGCCGTCGGCGGAGCATTGGCCGCTGGCCCGTTATGTCCACCCCGATGAATTCGCAGCTTACGGCGAATTCGCCCGTTCTCTGGGATTTACCGGTGTGGCCTCGGCTCCGCTGGTGCGCAGCTCCTACCGCGCCGGAGAATTGATCGGGCGGTAACTTGGTTTTTGATCGCCGTCACGACACAGACGGCGAATTTTTCTTTCAATCAATCGTGCCAGACGCCGTCGGGGCCGAATTTACCGCGCAGATGGCGACCGCGCCATACGGCAAGCAATCCCAGCAGCAGAGTTATGGCTCCGGAGATCAGGTAAGCCGTGTTGAGCGAAAATCCGGGGTCGACCACTACGTCGATCGGGGTTTTGCAGGCACTGCAGATCGCGGCGACGTGGAAGTTGTGCTGCGCCGGCAGCCACAGGATGTATGTGAATACCACAAACGTTATGAACATGCCCGGCACCAGCGTGATAAGGCCGAACTTCTTTTGCGCGACAAGCCAGATGGTGCCGGCCATGAGTGTCGACGCGGCCAGAACCTGATTGCCCCACGAGAAATAGTTCCACAGCTTGTTGAAGGTGGCCGCGTTTTGATTGCTCCACCAGAGCAGCAGCGCCACGATCACGATCAGGGGAATGCAGAGCAGAACCCGGGGCACGAGTTTGCTTTGACCGATGTCAAACATTTCGGCCAGACTGAGCCGCAGACTGCGCATGGCGGTGTCACCGGAGGTTACCGCCAAAATTATCACGCTTATGACCGTGATCGCTCCGCCCCAACTGCCGAGAAAATGAGTGGTGATACGGCCCAGCGCAACGGTCGGGTTGCCGGCCATCAGGGTCGGGAAGAGGTTGTAGATGGCCAGTCCGGCGGCGGCCCAGATCATGGCGATGATGCCCTCGATGACCATCATGCCGTAGAAAGTCGAACGCGCCTGCCGTTCGCTGCGCATGGTGCGGGCGACGATCGGCGACTGGGTGGCGTGAAATCCGGAGAGTATGCCGCAGGCGATGGTCACAAAGAGCATCGGTGTGATCGGCCAGCCCTTGGCCGAGGTGAGCATGCCGCGGCGAAACGCTTCGGATTCCTGCATCAGCGCGGGATTTTTGATGGTTTCCCACATCAGCATACCCATGATGGCTAGCGAACCGATCAGCAAAATCGCGCTGAATACCGGGTAGCAGTTGCCGATGATCTTATCCACCGGGAACAACGTCGCAATAATGTAATAAAAGAAGATGACGCCGACCGCCGCCCAGAATATCCAGCCCGGAGCCGACATTGCGCCGTCGGAAGCGGCTTTCATGCTGTCGCCGGCCAGACCCATTACCAGATTGGCCGGTACGTTGATGAATACGGCCACAACCAGCAGCAGCAAGAGCGTCATAAAGAGCGAGAAGATCGCGTAATAGGTGCGGCCGGTGGTCTTTTCGATGATGCGCGGCAGGTTCGCCCCGTTGTTGCGCAAGCTCATCATGCCGCCGACGAAATCGTGCACCGACCCGCCGATGATGTTGCCGATCGGTATGATTATCATGGCGATCATGCCGAATTTGATACCCATGATGACGCCGATCACCGGCCCGATGCCGGCAATGTTCAGGAGTTGGATCAACATGTTTTTCCAGTGCGGCAGCACCAGATAATCGACGCCGTCGTATTTACCGATCGCCGGAGTCTGGCGATCATCCGGAGCGAGGATCTTCTCCACTAATTTGCCGTAGGTGAAATAACCGACGATCAAGATCGCCATGCCGATTAAAAACATCAACATTTGCCGATCCGCCTTTCAATAAATAAATTTGTAACAATGAATAATTTAAAAAATATACACCGGATAGTTCAATAATGCAATATCAACAGTTATTTTTTGCATCGTTCCCCCCCCGTCCCCCCGGGGGGGCTGATTCACTCCAAAGGGCATCAATTCAGCTTGATCGCCGGCACCGCGATTTTTTTCTGAAACGCCTCGATGTCCAACGACGACGGCCGTGTTTCGTCGAACCCGGGCGCAAAGCCCCGCCCGCACGCCGCATATTTGCCGCCGGCGGCCGGGTTGTAGGGCAGAAACTCCACCGCGGCCAGATGGTGCAGCTCGCATGTCAGGCCGGCCAGCGCGTCAAGGTTGGCCGCCGTGTCGGTCACGCCGGGTATCAATGGTATGCGAAACCGGTACGGTGTGGTCGATTCCCGGTCGAGCCGCCGCAGATTGGCCAGCATCGGAGATGGGCTGGAGCCAACCCAGTATTGCGCGGCGGCTTCGTCAAGCAGTTTCAAACCCCAGTGAAAGTAGGATACCCTCGGCGCGAGTTTCAACAGGGCGTTGCCGTCGCCGACCCCGGATGTGTCAACGATCACATGCAGTTTGCCGCCCAGCTCGCGCAGCACTTCATCAAGAAAATCCGCCTGAAACAGCGGCTCTCCGCCGGAAAATGTCACGCCGTCGAGCAGGTCGGATTTATCGCGCAGATACCCGGCGAGCTTGTCTGCGCTCCAACTTTCTCCGGCCAGTCGTTCGCCGCCCTTGAAATGCAGCGTTTCCGGCTCCGGGAGCTGTCCTTCCGGGCTGTGACACCAGCGGCAGCGCAACGGGCATCCCTTGAGAAACACGGTTATCCGCAGCCCCGGGCCGTCGTGGATGCTGCATTCACCGATGTCGAAGACAATACCGTTCATTTTATGCTCCGAACGCCTGTCGCCCGATGATCTGATCCTGATATTCGCGGGTGAGTTCGACGAAGTAACCGCTCCAGCCCCAGACCCGCACAATGAGGTCGCGGTAATTTTCGGGGTGAAGCTGGGCGTCGCGCAGTTTGTCGGGGTTCAACGTGTTGAGCTGCAGCTGCTGGCAATGGGTTTTGACGAAAGCGCGGATGATCTTTGCGGTCTTTTCCAACGCGTCGTCGTTGCGGAAATAGGCGTCGGCCAGCTCCATTGTGATCGGGCCGCCGTTGCAGAGTTGCCGGTAATTGAGTTTGCCGTAAGTCTCAAGCTCACTTATGATCCCGCGGGCGTGTACGCCCGGCGCAGGCGACAGACTTGAACTTATATAATCCCCGATGCGTCGGCCGTCGGCCGTCGTTCCGAGCTGCATGTAGTAGCCTTTTTGGGTCAGCCACACATAGAATTGAGCCGACCCGGTGCCCGGACGGATGCGGCCGCCGCGCCCGTTGTCGGGGATTTCGGCGAGCGCGGAGGCGAATTCGTCAAAAATTTGCACCATAAGCGCATCGGCGGCGTCATCGTTGTTGCCGACCTTGTGCGGCACGGCTTTAATCATGGCGCGCAATTCCATATCGTTGGCGAAATCGGTTTCGAGCGCGGCAAGCAGCCGCTCCGGCGACACGGATTTTTGTTCGAACACCAGCTCGCGCACCGCCGCAAGCGCATCGGCCGCGCTCGATGAACCGCAGCCGTGACACCCGTAGTGGTAGTGGGAGCCGCCGCCGCGGTTCAGGTCGCGGCCGCGTGCGATGGCATGTTCGCAAAAGGCGGAAAACAGAACATTGGGAAATGCGAACAGCGGCTTTGCACACATATTGCGAAACGCGGCGGTCTGTTCGCGTATTGTCCCCGGCAGGCGGTCGAGTATCTCCGCAAAGCTGTCGCCGCTGCGAAGTCCGTCCCGGATGGCTCGATCCGCGGCGAGCGGGAAGTTGACGGCGAACCGGTTGGGCGTATCCCGCCCGTCCGGCACGACAAATTCCCAGCAGGCGGCGACCGCGTAGTCGCGGGCGTCGGCGACCGGGTACCCGAACCCGGTCAACGCCGGTATCACCACATCGTCGTTGCAGTATTGCGGGAATCCGAGGCCGCGCCGGGTCAGGCGTGAGGCTTGTATAAGCAGATCGTCCGGCGTGTTGGCGTCGACGCGGAGGTTGATCTTGGGGTCGATCATGTTGACCTCCTCGGAAACGTCGAGGGCAAGATAGGTAAGTCGGTTGATCGCGCACTTTCCGTCGCGGTCGCAGCCGCCGAGCATCAGCGACTGGCCATTGTCGCCCAGTTGCGCGCCGTTATAAAGGTCGGCGTCGCGGTTGAGCGAGATGAAAAACTCCGCCAGAAGCTCTTTCGCGTCGTTTTCGCTCAACCGGCCGGCCGCAAGATCGGCTTCAAGGTACGGCCACATATATTGATCGAACCGGCCGAACCCCAAGTGCATACCGCCGCTCAACCTCAATACCGAGGAGATGAAGCGCACCGACTGCAGCGCCTCGTGAAAACTTCTTGCCGGATGAAGCGGCACCCGTGCCAGCAACTGTTGCTGGGCGGGTTCGGCGGCGGCGGCGGCATAGCGATCGGCAAAGGCGGCGACCGACTGCAACGCATCTATTGTCGCGGATAGATAATCCTCCGCCTCGGGGTCGCCGGAATGGTCTTTAAGACTTCGCGTCGCGGCGGCGATGCGCCCGGAAAGCCCGTCGGCAAGCAACACCTGCCAATCCGGCGTAAGATTTTCCACAATATCGGTATGCGGATATTTTTGGGATAATTCCCGGCTTAATTTGAGAACCGGCAACTTTTTGGGAAGCGTCCGGGAGAAGATGATTTTTTCGCCGGGCAAAACGACCGGGGTTTCGGCTTCGAGGATCTCTTTAAGCAGCCGGGCGTGAGCTGCGTTGACCGGCAAATCCTCGGAACACAGCTCGATATCGTTAAGCGCAACATCGTTGCGGCGAAACTGCTTATAGAAACCGCTCCGGGTTTTTTCTCTGAGTTCATGAGTATTCATGGCAACCTCGCCTTTCTTTATGCTTCATAGAATATAGCGTCTTTTTGGCCGAATGAAATGGGTTATATTTACAAAAAGATGCGAAAAAACATCACTGTGCCGCAGTTTGAAGTCAACTTCTAATATACTTTGCAAATCAATTTTTACCACCGGGTATTATCCGCGCGATCTCTGAAAATAAATAGTCGATTATGCAAAACCCTATTTTGAGATGGCTTTTAGGAAACAAAAGCGACGTGTACTCAAGTACACGAGTTTGCCGTTGACGCCAAAGACGCTCAAAAGAGGGTGTAAGTCGCACAAAATTGAATACTGAAATTGCAGGTTTTTGAATAATACATATATATTTCCCGGCATATTGCCGGGAAAAGAACAAAACGAAAAGGATGGGGTTACAGTCGCTTTTTTATTTATATTTCGTTAACTTCAGCCTCGCGTACTCAAGTACGCGTCGGCCTTGTTGCCTCATCTAAATAGAAAAATCGACTTTTGCATAATCGACTAAATAATCCGGCTCGGTACCCCCCCTGTTTTGTGGCCATGAGCCGTCAAAACGCACAGATATCCCATAATTTTTCAAAAACGAGATGTGTCCGGCAGTTTTCTGCGTGGAAAAATCCGGATTTTGTCGATTTTGAAAAAGCGATTTTGTCAGATTTTCAGTTTTGAGCGAAAGCGTCTC
>JAQVVK010000040.1 GCA_028698975.1 Victivallaceae bacterium | reverse complement strand
GGAAGATGAAAGATTCGTGCTTATCACGTTTGATTTTCCCGGCTTTGACGAGGGCTTCTTTCTCGGCCTTGATCTTTTTCAGCAGTTCCAACGCCGGTTCATCATTCGGGTTTTGTGGAACCAGTTTTCCGTTGATGGCAAGAGCAAGCACCTTTTGCCTGGCAAGTTTTACAAGGTCATCCAAAGAAGCGGCATTCGCATTCAGTGTATCTACCACTGCTAGCGCCTGCGTGACACATTTGACAATGCGTCTTGCTTCATTTTCCGGCGGAATGGGAATTGGAATTTCTATGAACTTCTCCCAGATAATGCTTTCGACTGTCGTGCCAGATTTTTTGAATTCATTAAGAATCCGTGTTTCATAAGCAGACAATACCGCAAAGACATATTCCACGAGATTGGAAATATAAAGGGACAATGCCTTGAGGTCTTGATTGATGGTGCATTCGCGTTTTGTGATGGCGAGTGGAAAAATTCTCCGTAAAATGCCACTGCGCGTTACCATGAGAAGACTATCCTGCCCCAGTAATTGAAGTTCTTTGCCTCCTTGTTTCGAGAGATGCAATTGCGTATCAGATATATATTTCGTTTTCATGTCCTTTGACGTAACCCAAAGGACATCATTTCCCCAGAACGCTTTTTCTGTTGTAGATGGCGTCTTGCCCCCAGAAAACTGCCCAAGGTCTTTCAGTCTTATCCACTCCCAGGTGTCGGGGATATCGAAGGGAATTTCGGCGGTGATGTCGGTGGTTTTGCCGTCGATCTTCTCATAATAATGTTTACAGGGTTTTCTTCAATAGCCTTTCGCTGGCAAACGAAACGCAGTGCCGTTCCATCGCCTTTCCGGGAATCAGCACCGGAGTATACCGCTATCCAGCGCAGGAGGCAGCTCAAATCGCGGTGGACGCGGTCTAGCCGATGGCGAGGAGAGTTGCCGTCCATGGTGATTTTTTGTTGTTTTTCCGATGCGGCGTTGGCAATCTATCGGGAAATCCTCAAAAATCCTATTTCCCGCGACTTTACCCGTAAGGACGCGAATTGAATCATAAAGCTAATGATTGGACAAGGTGCTATTCGCTGTTTGAAACCCTAATGGTATCCAGTTCCTGTTCTAACGAACTCGGACTTTTGAAAATCGTCTAAAAATGGCAGAAAATTCTCTGCTGAAAAATTAGAAAGATAACGAATTGGACTTCAGCGAAGCAAATAATGAGAATATGAACTCGGCCGCGACCTTTGGTCGATAAAATATTCCATAAGCACTTTATACAGAGAGAATACCGATAATTTCAACAGGCCAAAAGCCGCCGACTTTTCCCCCTCGGAGAATTGGGCGAAAATGGTCCCGGAGGGTGTCCGAAACGGCGAAAATGTGAAATTCTCCGGCAGAATTGCGTTCGGAAGTAAAATCTGCAAAACCTTGGTGTTCAACGGGATTTGCGTCAAAAGAAAAACCGCCTCGACCGAAAGCCGAAGCGGATTAAAACAAAGAAAATGGTCGGGGCGGAGGGGATCGAACCCTCGACTTTCTGCTCCCAAAGCAGACGCGCTAAGCCACTGCGCTACGCCCCGCATATTATCTTATTAAAATACATCGGCAAACCTCAACCGTCAATACCGCTCACCAAAAAAAACGCATTTTTGATTTCGGTTACGACTGCGGCGTTTGATTGCCTACCTTGATGATCCGCATCGCGGAGAGTTGTCGCTCGTCCTCGACCTTTAACCGGTTGTCAGTCACCAGCAGATTTACTTCGGACGGCGCGGCAAAACGGGTCAACGCCTTGCGACCAAACTTGTCACTGCCGGTGATGATCGCCACGTGATCGGCAATGCCAATCGACTGCCGCTCCAACTGCGACAGATTGAGGTCGGCTGTATAGAATCCATACTCGGCCAATGCCCCGTCGCAGCCCGAAACCAGCCAGTTGACATGGAAATTTGCTATGTTTTTTTCCGCCAGCGAACCAACCAGATCAAGCGAATTCGCCCGCAACTCCCCGCCCAGCAAAATCACCTTGCACGAAGAACGAAAAAGTGCCGAAGCCGCTGACAGATTGTTGGTTATCACCACCGTGTCGCGCCGGCAGCGACGCGCCATTACCCGCGCAAAAGCCAGCGCGGTGAATCCGGCACTTATCATTATCGCGTCGCAAGGCATTATCGCGTCATACATCGCCTCGGCAAGCCCGAATTTATCGGGCGTGAGCATCAACGGACTCTTGTCCGGCTCGTAACTGTATGGATGAGGCACCGCGCCGCCCTTGACCGTCAGCAGCAGCTTGTGCTCCTCAAGCTCCCGGAAATCGCGCCGCACCGTCATGGATGAAACGCCCAGCCGCTCGGCCGCTTCCGCAATCGAAAGTTTGCCGCCACCCTGCAAAAGATCCAGTATCTTTTTATGTCTGAAATGCATTATGCAATCTTTTTGTTGTTTTTTATCAATATATCCTCTTCATAATCTTTTTTCAAGTTTTTTAAGAAATGTTTTGTAAAAAAGTAACAAATACTGCGTTGAAAAAGTAAAGAGTCCGACTTTTGCGGGTTGTATCGCCGGATTGGTGCGGTATATTCTTTAATGTAACGGGATTTTTTCCGATTTCATCAAATGCCATCGGGAGTTTGTATGTGGGATTTTTGTAGAACCGCCGAGTCCACCCCAGCCGCACGTCGCCGGGCCGAGAAATTCAGCATCGCTTCGGCCTGCTGTACCGCCATGGGCGACGTGCCGTTTGTCGATGCCGCGATTATCATCATTTACGCCAACATGCTGGGAGCTACCGACATGTTTTCTATGATAACCACGTCGCTCAGTCCGCTTATGATCGGCGTTTTTTCAATCGCCGCCGCCTGTTTCGCGCAGCACGGCAACTATCAGGCGACGATTATCAAGGTTACCGCGATCTCCCTGCTGCTTTTTGGCTTGATTGTGATGGCTCCGTGGTTCGGCGGCGGCGCGGTCGCAGTGTTGATCGTCGCACTCACCATTTTTTCCATGTGTCATACCATTTATGTTAACGCCTGGTTTCCCATGCTTTCAACCTTTGTGACCGATGAACGCCGATGCGGATATTTTGGGGCCATGCGCTTCTCGTGGCAACTCGCGTCGGCTCTCTTTTTGCTGGTCGTGGGCTTTTTGATCGGCAAGAACCCGCCGATCAGCGCGATTCAACTGGTAATGCTGGCCGCCATGGGCATTTTTACCATGAAGCTGTTTTTTATCGCCAAAATACCGCGTTTTGAAAAAAACGACTTGTCATCCATGCGCCAAACCATGGGGATTCGCGCCGGATTGTCCGCCGCAGTGGAAAACAAACCGCTTACCGGGTTCGCCGCCTACAGCTTTATTCTTAACCTTGCCGCCTACGGCACCATACCGTTGACGACGCTTTATTTGAAAAAATGGCTTAATGCTCCGGACAATATCATCGTTTTTATTTCGTCGGTTACTCTCGGCGGTATGCTGGCCGGTTCTTTTTGCGCCGCGCCGATCATCCGCCGTATCGGCATACGCAACACCCTGCTTGCGGTGCATATTTCATACGCCGCAGTCAACGTCTCGTTGTTTTTGCTCGGACGTGGCTCCATGCCGGAAAATCTGCTTTTTTGCTTTATCGCGTTGGCTCTGTTCCTTTTCAGCTTCATGTTCGCCTGCTCCGACATCGCCGGCACCAGCGAGATGATGGTGCTTTCCGCGGTCGGCAACAAGGTTATGGCCATGGCGTTCTTCACCTCATTCAATTATATGGGGCGCGGCATGTCGCGTCTGCTTACATCTCTGATCATCGGCTCCGGCGCGCTGGCCACGGTTTGGCAGCTCGGCGGTATGGATTTTTGTTACTATCAGACCTTGTTTCTGGTGTATGCGGCATGTGTGATTTTTGCGGCGGCACTTTTGGTGGTGGTGCCGGCGATATTCCCCAAAGGCGAATTTATTTATCACCCGCATGAAGTATGACAAGAAGGGGTGAAATGTCTGAAAATTTACAGATAAACTGGAAAACCAATCTGTTTTTTACTTGGTTGTCGCAGTTGTTGAGCATGGCCGGATTTGCCATGGCCATGCCGTTTATCCCGATTTTCATACGGGAGAGGTTTGGTGTGAACGACCCCCAGTTGTGCGGATGGTATGTCGCGGTGTTTTACTGTTTCGGCATGTTGAGTTTTGCCGTGTTTACTCCGCTGTGGGGGATACTGGCCGACCGTTACGGCCGCAAACTGATGCTGCTCAGGGCCAACTTCGGCGCGGGCATAATGTTTCCTCTGATGGCGTTTGCACCCAATATCTGGATGCTGTTTGTGCTGCGCTTTGTGGCAAGCATGTTTTCCGGCACGGTCAATGCGGCTCAAACGTTGATCGTTTCGACCACGCCGGAGAAACACAGCGGGCTTGCCTTGGGGCTGCTGTGCTCGGCGGTTTGGAGCGGCAACATGCTGGGGTATCTCTCCGGCGGTCTGCTGGCCGATTTGTGCGGCTACACGGTGACTTTCATCGTCAGCGGCGTGATGTTTGCGGTCGGCGGTCTGCTGGTGCTGGTGTTTGTCAAAGAGGATTTTGTGCCGCCGGTGCGCGATGTCGCCGCGAAAACGGGCCGGAAAACAATTCATCTGCCAGATTTCAGCGTAACGATATGGGTGGTCGTCGGATTGTTTGCTCTGGTGGCGTTTGCCCGCCGCTTCGACGAGCCGTATCTTGCGCTTCTGGTCGAGCATGTCAATGGATTTGACCGGGCCGCGTTCTGGACCGGGGTCATCAGCGCGGTCGCCGCGGCCGGCGGAATCATTACCGGGCTTGTCATCGGCGGACTTTGCGACCGCTTCTCCCCGGTCGCGGTCGCGGTGCCGGCGGTGATCTTGGGCGGCATGGCTATGCTGGCGCAGGGTTATGCGCCTGATTTGACGACGCTGGCGGTGGCTCGTTTTGTGCTGTTCTTCATGGCGGGCGGACTTGAACCGGTGTTTCTTACCATGCTTTCACGGGTGTCGGCGGCGGATAAAAAGGGCGAAGTCTTTGGCTGGAGTGCCACCAGCCGCACCATCGGCATGCTGATCGCGTCGATGCTGGGCGGCGAAGTGATTTATTATTTGGGTTTACGCAGTGTCTACATAACCGGCACCATCGGATTTATTCTGCTGATACCGGCGGTGCTTTACGCGGCTAATCGAGTTAAAAGAAACAACATCTCAACACAGAAAAGGGAGATCGTAAAATGAGTGAAAAATTCATGATCGGCTGGGGCGAGGCGGATATCACCCCCGACAACGCCAAAGTTGAACTTGCCGGGCAGTATTATCAGCGGATCGCCACCGGTGTCCATTCGCGGATCAAGACGGTTGCCTGTGCCATGCGCCGCGGCGACCAGCAGGCGGTGATGGTGTCGCTCGACGTGGTTTCCTTTGGCGAGGAACTCCAGCTTGATGTGCGCAAGGCGGTTCATGCGGCAATCCCGGAAATCCGCGAGGAGAGCATATTCCTCAACGCCATCCACACTCACAGTGCGCCTTACACCCGGACGGTCGCGCTTTTCCGCGATTGGGTGGGCCTTGACAAAGATGCGCTTTCTCCGGCCGAATATGTGCCGTTTTTGCAACGCCAGATCATTGATGCCGTGTGCGCGGCGTGGTCGGCTCTTGCTCCCGCCGGCATCGCCAACGGCTTCGGCATGGCCCGCATCGGTCACTGCCGCCGCCCGGTATTCGCCCCCGGCATTGCCGAGATGTACGGCGACGCCACCCGCAAGGATTTCATCGGCATGGAAGCCGGCGAGGACAGCGGCGTCGAGCTGATGTTCACCTTTGACGCCGCCGGCAAACCGACCGGTGCGATCGTCAACGTGCCGTGTCCGTCGCAGGTGATGGAGGCGACCTACAAGATTTCCTCCGATTACATGGGAGCGTGCCGCGAACTCCTGAAAAAGGAATTCGGCGCGAATTTCCATACGATGTGTCAGGTCAGCCCGGCCGGGTGCCAGTCGCCGCGCGATCTGGTGCGCCACTTTACGACCGAGCCGGATTTCTGGCACGAAGACGGGGTGCCGGTGCATGCCGACCGGTTGTTCCGCGCTGTGATGCAGGGATTTGCGTCGGCGCAGGAGCATATTGATTTCGACCCGGTGTTCAAGCACAACATGAAGCGCATCACCCTGCCGGTGCGTCGCGCTTCTTATGTCGAATATGCCAAGGCCAAGGAAGAAGTGGCCAAGCTGGTCGCCATCATGCCGGAACGCGAGGCGTTCTTTGATTTCTGCCGCGAACTTCATGAAAACGAGAAGATCCCCGGCCGCCCCGGTCCGTATGACAACAAAGAGCATCACTTTGTCCAGATCGAGAACCGCAAGGCGGTGATCGACCGCTATGAGTCTCAGGATGAAATGCCCAATTTCAGCTATGACATGCAGTCTTTCCGGCTGGGCGATTGCGCTTTCGTCAACTGTCCGTTTGAACTTTATCTCTATTACGGTCAGATTGTCAAAGCCAGAAGCAAGGCGTTTCAGACTTTCATCATTCAGCTTTCCGGCGGTTCCTGCGGTTATCTGCCCAGCCCGGACGCCGGGCGTTTCGGCGGTTACGGCGGCATGATCATCAACGGCAAGGTCGGTTCCGACGGCGGTTACAAGCTCGCCGACGAGATGAACGCGGCTATCGAAGCATTGTTCTAATTCCCAAAAACGGGGTGAAGATGGATTGTTATCTTGGCATAGACGTTGGCACCACCGCGGTAAAGGCGGCGGTGTTTGATGCCTCCGGCACCATGCGCGGTGCCGGTTTGGCCGAATATCGGCTTGAAACCCCGGCTCCCGATGTGGTGGAGCTGGAGACTGAAGTCTATTGGCAGGCGGTGAAAGAGGCTGTGGCTGCCGCTTCAAAAAAGTCCGGTGTCGCGGTCGGCGAGATAGTTTCCGTCGCCGTTACCGGTCAGGCCGAAACCCTGATCGCGGTGGACGATTGCGGCGCACCGCTGCGTAAGGCGATCGTTTGGCTCGACAATCGGGCGAAGGAGGAGGCGGCCGAGCTGGAAAAACAGTTCGGCACCGATTATTTGTTCAGATTGTCGGGCCAGACCGAAATGCTTCCGTGCTGGCCGGCGGCCAAAATCCTGTGGCTCAAGCGTCACGAACCGGAACTCTTTGCCAAAACCGCGAAGTTCCTGATGGTCGAAGATTATATCGGCTGGCGGCTTACCGGCTGTTTTGCCACCTGCCGCGGATTGATGCCGTCAAGTCTTTACTATGACATTGCCGCCGGAGAATACGCCGCTGATATTCTGAATGCGCTTGGCATTTCCGCCGACCGGCTGCCGCAACTGAAAGATCCGGGCGAAAACATCGGGATTTGCCGGGAACTTGTGCCGGGGGCGGCTTTGGCGGCGGCTCCGCTCGATCATGTCTGCGGCTGTCTCGGCGCGGGCGGCAAGCCCGGCGTCGTTACCGAAACCACCGGTTGCACGCTCGCTCTGTGCGCGGTGTTGCCGCGGTTGTTTTATGATGCGAGCAGCCGGCTTGGAACTTATTGCGGGTTTGAGCCGTCGAGCTATGTGTTTCTGCCTTGGGCGCCCACCGCCGGGATGCTTCTGCGCCGGTTCCGCGACGAATTTTCGGGCGGACTTGGCTACGACGAGCTGGGAAAACTGGCCGCCGCCGTCGCTCCGGGAAGCGACGGGCTGGTGATGCTGCCGCACTGTGCCGGGGCGGTTTCGCCGGAGACCAACCCCGAGGCGCGCGGTGTGATCTATGGTATTACATTGGCGCACCAGCGCGGACACTTTGCCCGGGCGATCATGGAGTCGGTGGCGTTTCTGCTGCGCGACAACCTTGAAGCGTTGCTGGCCATGGGCGTGGAGATCAAAGAACTGCGTTCGCTCGGCGGCGCGTCGAAGTCGCCGGTCTGGATGCAGATCAAGGCCGATGTGCTCAATCTGCCGGTGATCGTGCCGGATTTGGAGGAGGCTACCGCTTTCGGCGCCGCCGTGCTGGGCGCGGTGGGGGCGGGGCGTTTCAAGTCGGCTTCGGCGGCGGTTGAATCCATGCCGCGCCGGGTGCGCCGCTACGAGCCGGGTAGTGATCGCGCCGTTTACGACGAAGTGTTTCGCAAGTATAAAGAAATAAATCAACTGCTGCTGCCAACATTTGGAGGTGAAAAATGAAGAAAGTAATTGCCAAGGCCGGTTTTATCGGGTTCGGCGAGGTAAACACTCCGCGCGAATTTATCGACGGACGCTGCAAACAGGCCGCTGACGAACTGCGTAAACGCGGGGTCGAGCTGGTTTGGACCGACCCGGTCAGCGACGACCCGGCCGGTGCGCAGGCCGATCGCGCCGCCGCCGAACTTCGCAATGCCGATTTCGACGCGGTCGTGGTTTGTGTGGCCGGCTGGATACCGTCTTGGGCGGTGGTGCGCGCCATCGAGCCGTTTAAGCATAAACCGTTGCTGCTCTGGGGACTTTCCGGCTGGCGCGACGGCGACCACTTTGTCACCACGGCGGATCAGGCCGGCACCACCGCGTTGCGCGCTCCGCTGCGCGAGATGGGGTTCAAGGTGAAATATCTGGTCAACTTCAAAGACAGCGAGCCGCGCTATGACGAGGCGGTGACTTATCTGCGGGCGGTTTCCGCCGCCGCCGCGCTGCGGCGCGATCGCATCGGCATGGCCGGTTACCGCGATATGAATTTGTACGGTACGCTTTACGACGGCACCCGGCTGCGCGGTCAGCTTGGCGTCGAAATCGAGCATTTCGACCTTTTGGAGATCGCCGAGTTGGAAAAAGAGGTCGTCACGTCCGAATTAAAGACGACGGCGGCGGCGATCCGCAAGGCGTGGAGTTTTGTCCGCGATCCCAAGCCGGGTACGGTCGAGAACTCGGTGCGGCTGGCGTTGGCGTTTAAGCGCAAGATCGAGGATCGCGGCTACAATTGTTTCTCGTTTTGCGACGTGGACGGCGTGAAACGGCTGCTCAAGTTTGCTCCGGCCGGAGCATTGACGCTGCTCCATGAATTGCTCGATGTGCCGTCGGTGCCGGAAAACGACTGCTACGGCGCGGTGACGGAGCTCATTGTCAAGCATTTGACCGGAGTCACCCCGGCCTACCTCGAATTTTATGAGTTTACCGCCGAATCCGCCCTGATGGGGGTGCCCGACTATGTGCCGGGCAATGTGGTCAAAGGCAAGATCACGGTAATGCCCAACGCTTTTGGTTCGTTCGGCGAAGGCTTGCTCAACGTGTCGAAGCTCAAGACCGGCGAAGTCACCATGGCGCGGCTGGGTATGTCCGGCGGCGAATTTGTACTGCACGCGGTCACCGCCCGCGCGGTCACTCCGGAGAAGTGGGAGGAGGCCGGCTGGGCTCCCCCGGCTCCGCAGCTGCCCAGCTTGGAGATGAAGTTCGATGTGCCGAGCGAATTTTTCCTTGAACAGGTTCTCGGCCAGCATTACATCATAAGCTATGGCGACAATCTTGATCTGCTTAGAGAGTTTTGCCGCGTAACCGGTGTGAAATTCATCGGCTGACGGCTGAATTGTCCGAAAAGCCTCCGCAATCGGTTGCGGGGGCTTTTTTTATGCCATAAAGCGGTCGGTGAGCTTCCACGCCTTGCGGCTGGGCAGATATACCAATGCGCCGGCCTGATCCAGGTGCTTTATCCAAGGCGTCGGGTCGTAGCCGAGTTTGGCCGCCGCGTCATCGATCGAGAGAGCATCGCGGTGCGCGGCAAAACAGGCGGCGGTTTGACGCAGGCGAGGGGGCATGGCGATCAACAGCCGAAGGCCGTCGGCAAGATGAAATATGCCGAGCCAAAACGGTCGTGGCCCCATTGAAAAAACGATGTTGATGATCGTTATGTCAAGGATAAAACTTTGCATGGCGTAATTGCCCGACCCGGTATATTGGCTGTTGTCTCCGATGTCCCACGCGTGCGCCTCGGTCACATGCGTGGCCAGCGGATAAAGCAAAAACTCAAGTATGATGAATCCAAGGACATACCACGAATAATTTTCGCCGCCGCCGTCAAGCGTTCTTGCTGCGCGCAGGCATAAGCCTTTCAAAATAAAAAATTGCAGCAGCCCGGCCGCCAGCCCGACAAAGATGAGGAACGGCCCGCCCCAAATCCGGGTGACGGCGAATTTGTGCATTTTCTCCCGGAAATTTTCATAAAAACGCTCATCGACCTCCGTCCCGCCGTTTTCGCCATATATCATATCGCTGCCCCCGGTCCTTTTTGATGAAAGGTAAACTGTCAATGGTCTCTTGTCAAATGTTTATGGTTGCCAATGTGCGATTTTTGACTGATTTTCGCAATTTTACGGCAAGCAGTTGTTTTTCTGTGGCAACTATGCTATATTATCCCCTGATTTAGTTTGTAAACAAAATTATTTGGGATTCTTATGTCTCCATATTATCTTTTTGACGGCGATACCTATGACACGCCCGCAAATGCCAAAAAGTCATTGCTTTTTCGATTGATGCTCGGCTGCCGTTGGTATTTTTATTTGCGTAATTTCTTCATATTCTACCGCACCGGCGAGCTGGCTCGCAAAGGGAAACTCACCCGGGATGAGCAAATCCGTCTGGCCAACGGCAACATCCGTCTGGTCGAAGCCTGCGGCGGGAAAATCCATTTGCGCGGCCTGAACAACCTGCGCGCCGTCAACGGCGAAGCCGTGGTGCTCATCGGCAACCACATGAGCATGCTGGAAACCGCGCTGTTTCATGCGATTCTGCGCGAACACTGCGATTTTACTTTTGTCATCAAGGCGGCATTGCTCAAAGTGCCGTTTTTTCGTCATATCATGGTTTATTTGCAGGCGATCCCGGTGGGCCGCGACAATCCGCGCGATGATTTGCGCGCGGTGCTCAACGACGGCAAGGCGCGGCTTGACGCCGGTCGCTCGGTGGTGATCTTCCCGCAATCCACCCGCAGCGAGGAGTTCGACCCGGCGAAATTCAATTCGATCGGGGTCAAGCTGGCCCGCAACGCCGGGGTAAAGGTGTTGCCGTTTGCGTTGAAAACCGATTTTCAGGGCAACGGCAAATATCTGCGCGACATGGGGCCGATCCGCCCGGAGCGCGAGGTGTGGTTTGAATTTGCTCCGGCCCGTGCCGTCGAGGGCAACGGCCAGGAGACGATGAAAGAGATAATTGAATTTATAGGCGAGCGTTTGACCTATTGGCGTTCGCTGGAAAGTACAAAAACACGAGGTGAGTTGAAATGAGTGCTGCGATTCCCAAGACGATGCAGGCGTGGCCGCTTTTCGGAGCCGGGATGGAGAACTTCGGTCGCAACAATCTTCCATGCGAAATTCCGGTGCCGGAAATATCCGACGACCAGTTGCTCGTGCGTATCGAAGCTATCGGATTGTGTTTTTCTGATGTGAAACTTATCCGCGCCGGGCTGGAACACCCCCGGGTGGTGTCAAAGGATCTGGCGACCGACCCGATCATACCCGGCCACGAGGCGGTCATGTCGGTGGTCAAAGTCGGCTCGAAACTGACCGACAAATATAAGCCGGGACAGCGTTTCATCATTCAGGCCGATGTCTATGTCAACGGCAAGGGCTTTGCTTACGGTTACGCCATCAACGGCGGCATGGAGCAGTACAGCGTGATCGACCAGCGGATACTCAACGGCGACGAGGGCTGCTATCTGCTGCCGTTGTCGGACGCGATGCCGTCGGCTATCGCCGCGCTGCTGGAGCCGTGGACTTGCGTGCAGGCCAGCTACATGATCGAAAACCGCACCGCGCCATTGGCGGGCGGACGGGTGCTGATCGCCGCAGGAGACGATCAGGTCTACATAGCCGGAGCCGCGCTTAAAGCGGCCAAGTCAAGCGAGGTGGTTGCGGTCGGGCTTGCCGACGCCGCGCTTGCCGCGCTCGAAACCGAGCTTGGCATAAAGGCGACCGTCGCCGAACGCATTGGCGAAAACGAGCGGTTTGACGATATTTTCCTGTGCAATCTAGACGCCACCGCGTGCGAATTTATGGCTAAACTGGGCAACCGCGGTGCCGTCACCAGCTTCATCGGAGATTATGCCGGGCGCACTGGCACTTTTGATTTGGGGCGCATTCATTACGAGGGATTCTTCTATCAGGGCGCGGCCGGTTGCGATCTCTCGGCGGCTTACGGGCGCAATGTACGCAGCCGTATGAAAAAAGGCGGCACCTGCTGGTTGCCCGGCGGAGCCGGTGCCATGGGGCAGATGCACACCCAGTTGGCGGTGGAAAACCCCGACGGCCCGGCCCGCGTCATTGTTTCCGACATGGATCCGGCCCGCATCGCGAATTTACAGCGTCTGCTCAAAGACGCCATAGTCAAGCGCGGGGTGGAGTTCAAGGCGGTCAATCCCTCGACCATGACGCCGGAAGAATTTGATAAAACGCTGCATGATTTCGCCCCGGATGGGTTCGACGACATCGTGATGCTGGTGCCGGTGGTGCCGGTTTTGGCTCACGCCGCCAGATTTCTCGGCAAAGATGGCCTTATGAATATCTTTGCCGGAATCCCGGCCGGCAAGGAGGGCGAGCTTAATATTGACGGCATCGTCAACTCCGGCCATCGTTTCGTCGGGTCAAGCGGCAGCAAGACCGCGCATTTGCGTCACACGCTGGCCATTGCCGAAAAGAACGAATTGAAACCGGTCACCGCGCTTGCGGCCATCGGCGGCATGAATTCGCTCAAGCAAGGGTTGGAAGCGGTGATCGGGGCAAAATTCCCCGGCAAGACGGTGATATTCCCGAATCTGCCTGATTTGCCGCTCACTCCGGTAAGCGAGATCGGCAAACTTGCTCCGGAAGTCGCTTCGTCGCTTGACAAAGACGGGTTTTATTCGGCGGCCACCGAAAAAGAACTGCGTAAACTTTACGAAAAATAAGGGTTTCGCACTTTGTTCTCCTGTAAAGCCAAATATCTGATCGCGCTGACGGCTGCGGCGATGCTTTTAATGGCATCTCCGGCGGTTTTCGGCGGCGGCTTCGGTGATCTTCGCGATCCGTTTAAGACCATCAAGAGCATACGCGCCGACAGCTGGCATATTGTCGGCAAAAATATTGTGGTCGAGGGCAACGTTTTTGTGCCGACCCCCGATGTGGATATTTTTGCCGACAAAGCGGTCATCAATATTGAGAATGAAGATATCGAAGCTACCGGCGACATCCGCTTTGTGCGCTGGTATCATACCTCCGGGTCGGTTACTCCGGAGCGGTTGGCCGAGCTGGAACGCGGTGAAGACGTCAAGGTTACGGTCACCGGCGTATCCGGCGACCTTTGGGGAGAACGCCAGATTGCGGTCAAGGCCGACGGCATTGGCGACTCCTTGCAG
>JAQVVK010000198.1 GCA_028698975.1 Victivallaceae bacterium | reverse complement strand
CGCTTCGGCGATGAAGATGGATGCGCGTATGACGCTCTGCAATATGGCGATCGAAGCAGGGGCCACCTGCGGTATCTGTTACCCCGACGAAGTGACGGTCGATTACCTCTGGGAGTTCATCAAGGACGAATTTCAAAGCCGCGAAGCCGCGCTGGCCGCATATTCCGTGTTTTGCCCCGACGCCGACGCCGAATACGCCAAGGTCATTTCCATCGATGTTTCGCAGTTGGAACCGGTGGTGACTTTCGGTTATAAACCCGATCAGGTCAAGACGGTGGCCGAGATGACCGGCACCAAGGTCGATCAGATATACATCGGCAGTTGCACCAACGGCCGCCTCGAAGATTTGCGCATCGCCGCCGGGATCCTGCACGGCAAGCATATCAGCCCCGACGTGCGGGCCATTGTATCGCCGGCCACGCCGAAGATCTATCGCGAGGCTTTGGCCGAGGGGTTGATCTCCGTCTTTATGGACGCCGGCTTCTGCGTGACCAACCCGACCTGCGGAGCCTGCCTCGGCATGAGCAACGGCGTGCTGGCCAAAGGGGAATCGTGCGCTTCGACGACCAACCGTAACTTCAACGGACGCATGGGCAAGGGCGGCATGGTGCACCTGATGAGCCCGGCGACGGCGGCGGCGACGGCGATCGCCGGTGTCATTGTGAATTCGCCGCTGTTTTCCGGTAAATAACCCGAGAGTGAAAAAATGAAGAACTTCAACGGAAAAATTTTGTTTCTCGACCGTTCCGACATCAACACCGACGAGATCATACCGGCCAAATACCTGACCGAGTTGACCAAGGCCGCGCTCAAGCCGTATTGTCTGGAGGACCTGTCGCTTCCCGGCTTCGACCCCAAGCAGGATGTGGCCGGCAAAAGCGTCATCGTGACACGGGCCAACTTCGGCTGCGGCTCCTCGCGTGAACACGCGCCGTGGGTGCTTGAGTGCAACGGTATCAATCTGGTGATTGCGGAGAATTTCGCCCGGATATTCCGTCAGAATATGTTCAACTGCGGTTTGATGGCCATTTCGCTTGACAAGGCGGCGATCGACGGTTTGTTTGCCGATTTTGCCGGGGTCGAGGCCGAACTCACCACCAATCTTGACGAGATGACCTTTACGGTTACCGGCGGCGGCAAGACCAGTGTATTGCCGTTTACGGCGGGGCCGTTTGACCTTGAGTTGGTCAAGGCGGGCGGCTGGGTGAGTTACGCCGATCGCAAGTATTGAGGCGGTACCGGCAAAAGTCCGGCGGTGTCTTTTTGTCCTCCGCCGCATTTGGCGCGGTTGCCTGCTGATAAAATTTTTTTTTCGCGTAAAAAAACGTGGAAAAAAACTTTATGACGCCTGTTTTGCTGTTGTAAACGGCAAGCGGGCGTTGTATATTTACAACGAATGTATTCATTGAGGTAACATTACTGAAATAAACAATATATTTTTTTGAAACTGCGAGGTCATCATGGCGGAAAATCCGAAATTCACAGTCCTGTACGAAAAACTGCGCGGAAAAACCTTTGATATTGACAAGGAAACAATGAGCATCGGCCGCCGCGATGGTATGGATATTTGTATCAAGGACCCCAGTTTGAGCGGTCATCACGCCGATATTATCCGCACCGAGCGCGACGGCAAACCGGTCTATATTTTGCGCGACAACGACAGCACCAATGGTACGAAGATCAACAATGTGCCGCTTACCGGCGAGGCCGAGGTAAAGAATTCCGATCTTATATTGTTCGGCATGGTCGAGGTGCTGTTTGACTGCGGAGCCGCTGAAGAGGATACCGGCACCCGGTACAGCAAGACGCAGACGATCGATATTTCCAGCCTTGACAGCAACATTTCAAACGTTTCCGCGCTCAACAATCTGAACCCGTTCGCCATGCGCGAAGAGGAGCACCGGGCGCGTCTGCATAAGATCAATCTGGTGATCCTCGCCGTGATTTTGCTGTGTCTTGCCGTGCTGGCGGGCTGGGTGGTGTTTACCATCTTCCGCGAGACGAGCGTGCCGGCCGCCCATGCGTCGGTCGCGTCATCGATACACGGCTTACTTGCGGTTTTGAGGTAAATAATGCCCGGAGAAGACAAGAAAAAAGTGGTTCCGCCTGTTTCGAAACCGGCGGCTGACGACAAAAAGAACAATACTCCGCCGCCTTCGCCGTTTGGCCGGCAGCCGGGTACGTCGCGTTCGCCGAGGTCGGCGGTCGTGTGGCTGGTGGTGCTGATCGGCATTGGCGTACTGGTGTTGTTCAAGGGCTACAAGCCCGACGAGATAAAGACATTCACCCAGAGCGAATTTGAAACGATGCTGGCCGACCGGAGGATCCGTACCGCCGAGCTTGTGCCCAAAACCGAGGCCATATATGAGGTGAGCGGCACCTTTTTGCTCCCGCAGGCCGACGCCACCGTGACGCGTGACGCGCCTTCCGCCGCGGTTCCGGACAAAATGGCGTCCGCCAAAAGTGCTTCAGACGAAGTAGAGCCGCCGCCGGCAAAGGCGAAGCCGGAGAAGATCAAGGTGCGAACCGAGGGCGAATATCGCACGATGATAATCCTCTCGGAGCAGCTCGACAATCAGTTGCGTATGAAAACGCAGGTGACGGTTTCCACCGACTCGGCCGGTTACTGGCAGACCCTTTTGCTCACGGTGGTGCTGCCGATCGTGCTGATACTGGGTATCATCTATTTCTTTTCGGCCCGGCAGATGCGCATGGGCGGGCGCGGCGCAATGGATTTCGGCAAGAGCCGCGCACGCATGATCCAGCCCGACGAGATCAACGTCAAATTTGACGACATCGCCGGAGCCGACGAAGCCAAAGAGGAAATTTCCGAGATCGTCGAATACCTCAAGGACCCGCTGCGTTTTCAGCTGGTCGGCGGGCAAATCCCCAAGGGGTGTCTGCTGGTCGGCGAGCCGGGCACCGGTAAGACCTTGATGGCCAAGGCGGTCGCCTGTGAAGCCGGGGTGCCGTTTTTCTCGATCAGCGGGTCGGATTTTGTGGAAATGTTTGTCGGCGTCGGTGCGAGCCGGGTGCGCGACATGTTTGAGCAGGCGCGCAAGCACATGCCGAGCTTGATCTTTATCGACGAGATCGACGCGGTGGGCCGTTCGCGCTTTTCCGGCTGGGGCGGCGGTCATGACGAACGCGAGCAGACGCTCAACGCCATGCTGGTCGAAATGGACGGCCTCGAAAGTCACAACGGCGTGATCGTGCTGGCTGCCACCAACCGGCCCGATGTGCTCGATCCCGCCTTGCTGCGACCCGGCCGGTTTGACCGGCAGGTGGTCATGGATTTGCCGGATATCAAGGGGCGG
>JAQVVK010000197.1 GCA_028698975.1 Victivallaceae bacterium | reverse complement strand
GCATTGCGCGCCAGATTGTCCGCGCTCATGCCGGCAAAGGCGGCGGTGGTTCCGGCCGAATCCGAGGCAATCAGCCGCACCGCCAACTCCGCCGGAGAACATTTTGCGGCGACGGCAAGTTCCTCCAGGTTTTTCCCGACCATGGCGGCGAAGCCGGGGGCGCGGGTGGAGGCGAGCCGCACGCCGCGCCAGTAGTCGGCAGGACGGGCGGCGGCGAGTTCGGCGGCAAGTTCGCTCTGCCGTATCGGGGCGGCGAGTTCGCGCCCGATGCTGACATCATCCATATCTCCCCAGCGACCCGGCAGTATGACGCTAAGCTGGGTCATCGACTCGGTGTAGGGGTAGCGGTCAAGGGTTAGATCAAGCCCGCCGGCACGAAGTTTTTGCATCAAGTCCAGCGCGGCGTCGAGCTTGTGCCAGTTGGCGGCTCCGGCGGTCTTGAAGTGACTGATACGCAAATTTTTCAAACCCGATTTCAAGACGGTTTCGGCGGCTTCTTCGATTGCCTCGATGAGGGCGGCTCCCTCGCTTCGCAGATGCGTGGCGTAAACGCCGTGGTGTCGGGCGACGACACGCAAAAGCGCGGTCAATTCTTCGCGATCGGCGAACTTCCCCGGCACATAAAGCAGACCGCTTGACAACCCCAGTGCGCCCTGCGACATGGCGACGGCCAGCAGTTTTTGCATTTCATCAAGACGGTCGGGGGTGAGTTCGACGTTGTCGTATCCGCACACGGCTCCGCGCAATGAATTGTGGCCGCAGAGCGCGTGAATGCGCAGTTTGACGCCACGCCTGGCCAGTTCGGCCCGGTAAGAAGAGTAATCGCTCCAAGTGAGCTCCACATCATAGTTGCGGTAAAGCTCGGTGAGGTGGTCGCGGTTCATTTCAGTCAAAGGAAAGGCCGACAGCCCGCAGTTTCCCACCACCTCGCAGGTCACCCCCTGCGAAATCTTTGAAAATCCCTCGGGGGCGGCCAAAATAGATAGATCCGAGTGCCCGTGGGCATCGATGAATCCGGGGGCAAGGATTTGGCCGCCCAACCGCATTATGCGGTCGGCGGCGGAGCATCCGGCGATCTCCGGCTCAATGGCCTTGACAACTCCGCCGTCGATCAGCATTTCGCATCGTTTAAGCGGTGCTCCCGAGCCGTCGGCCAGCCAGAGATCGCGCAGAAGCAGAGAACTCATTTTAGAACGTCAGACCGTATTTTGCGGCCTCGGCCATCGGGATTGATTCCACATGACCGTCGGCAAAAAGTACATTTATCAGCCGCATTGAGGATCTGGAGTGGTGGGTGAGGCAATAGACGATCGGGGTGGCTCCGGGGTTGGTTATATCGCTTAATTTGCCGCTTTTCGGACGGATATAGACATAACAACCTTCGCCGTTTTCCGGGCACTTGAAACAGTTTTCACTGATAATGTCGTCAAGCTCGTCTTCCATTTCTTCCATGCCGTTTTCGCCCTGTGCCGCCGGAAGCTGTCCGTCATGGTCGTCGGCATACATCGTTATAGCCAGGCCGATCTGTTTTAGGTTGTTGACACAAGCTATGTTGCGAGCCGAACCTCTGGCCGTACCAATAGCCGGAAGCAGCATGCCAGCCGGCAGCAGCAGCATGACAAAAAAGTTGAGCAGCATTACGATGATGGCAATTATCGCCACGATCTTGCCGCCCTTTTGCGAACTCATTTCCACTCCGTTTTTGTCGGCGGTGACCGTGAAGAGATCGACGATCACCCAGATCGCCGTGACAAGTGCGCCGATGCAGGTCAAAGTCAAAATAAGCTGGGCAACGCCGCGCCCGATGCGCCCGGCGTAAAAGTTGTGTACGCCGAACATGCCGAGAAACCACGCCAGCAAAGCATAGACCAGACGATTTTTCGGCTCGACCGCGTTTGGATCGGCTGCCGCTTGCGCCGCCGGGGCTTCGATCGACGCGCCGCAGGCCGTGCAAAATGAACTTGATTCAGGGATTTCTTTTCCGCATTTTTGACAGAACATGTGATTTCTCCTTTTTTTGGGAATTGCTTCATTGCTGCGACAAAAATAAAATAGCATGACAATATTAAATAATCAAATCGTTTTCGCACAAAAGCGTCAACGCGGTCTTTCGATCCGGTCGAACCCTAGCTCGCCCAGCCGCCCGATCACCGAATCGACCAATTCTTCCGGTGCGCTTGCTCCGGCGGTCAATGCGACACTCTCCCTGCCGCGCAACCGTGCCAACGGCAGTTCGTCGGCATTGTCGATCAAGAGTGAATCCGAGCCGCATTCGCGGGCGATTTCGCACAGCCGGTTTGAATTTGAACTTCCGGGCGAACCGATCACCAGCACCAGATCGCATTTGCCCGCCAGTTTGCGCACCGCCGCCTGCCGGTCGGTGGTCGCGTAGCATACTCCCGGCCCCGAAGTCAGGTTGGGAAAACGCCGGTGCAAACGCGCCGCAAGTTTCTCGACCGCTTCTTTGTTCATGGTGGTCTGCGAGAGCAGGGTAAGCCGGGTCTCCGGCGCAAAAGCGAGCTGGTCGACCGCGTCCTCCACGTCGATTACCGTGACCAGCTCCGGTGCGGCGGCGTGGCCGATCACGCCCTCGGTTTCCGGGTGGCCGCGATGGCCGATCAGGATCACCGGCACCCCTTGCGAAGTGCTTTTTTCGGCGGCCAGCTGCAATTTACGCACCAGAGGGCAGGTCGCGTCGATAAGGCGGATTCCCCGCCGGGCCGCCTCCTCAAAGACTTTGCGCGCCGCGCCGTGCGCACTGACGAGCAGCGTTGCCCCGTCCGGCACACCGGCCAGCGTTTCAACAAAGATCACGCCCCGGCGTTTCAGCGAATTTACCGTGTAGTTGTTGTGGATAAGTTCGTGCAAAACGCGGATCGGCCCGGATTCATCCGTCTGCCCGGCGAGGGCGGCATACACGGTATCCAGGGCGCGCCGCACCCCGGAGCAGACGCCGTGCGGCTCCGCCAGATATAGAATGTGTCCGCTCATCGCCCCGCCGGTACAAACATGACGCCGCCGCGAGCCGAATCCACCGACTCCAGCGCAAGATAGATGAAGTCGCCAACCTTGTAGCCGCCGCCGTGACGGGAAGTCAGCCGGTGGCCGTCAAGCCGCAGGTCGCCGCCGAGTTTTTCGCGCGGCACAAAGCCGTAAATCCCCAGCTCGGCCACATCGACCTGAAGTCCGGACGAACTGACCTTGGCGATCACGCCCTCGTAAAGTTTACCGGCTTCGCCGTGTTCGAGCATCTCCTGCAAGTAACGCAGTTTGAGCCGGTCGTTGGCGGCGAAATAAGCGGCGTCGCTGTTGGCTTCAAGCTCGGTGCACTGCTC
>JAQVVK010000039.1 GCA_028698975.1 Victivallaceae bacterium | reverse complement strand
GCGCGGCGGAGAGCGGCGAGAATGCGGGGAAGTACGCCCTGTTTTTTGGCGAAGTCGATATTTTCGGTGAATTGGGCGAGCCATTCTTCGGCGGCGAGGCGTTGGCGCGGGGCTTCATTGGCGTTGTCGGCGGTGATGCCGTAGGATTGACCGGATCGGCTTTTAGACCACTCCGATATCTCTTTATTAAACGACTTTGCGACGTCGTCGATAAAGGAGTTCCAGTTTTCGCCCATAAAGCGTTGTATGCCGAGGTGGCCAAAGCTCTCGTGAAGCAGGGCTTTTTTGACGCGTGACGGCGGCAGATTGGCGGCGACGGCGTATATTTTGCCGTCGGAGGGGTGATATACCGATTCGATCGACCACAGGTTTATGCCGAGCGTGTTGGCGGCGTCGATGATGTCGGGCGGGAGATCCTGCGCGTTCAGTATTCCAGTGATATCCAGTCCCTTAAAGGTGTCGGTTGCGGCGATGGTGCGGATGGCGTCGAGCGAGTGTTCCGGTTTGTTTATGCCCAGTCCGGCGCGGTCGATACGGTTTTGATCGCGCAGTTGTTTGGCTTTCTCAAGAGCGATTGCGGCAAAATCGTCAACGGTCATCTCGTCTTCGGCGGCGCGTTTTCTCCTTGCGTCCTCGTTTTGGAGCATGGAGCTATGCAGCGCGGCGGTGTTGAGGTTGGCGGCGGTGGGGTGGTCTATTGCCTCTTCGATGAGGCGCATTTCCTGTTGTTCGATTTTGCTTGGCTGATCGATGGCGGCGAGATGTTCGAGCCGGTTGGTGAGTTCTCCCCGCAGGGTGATGCGCTTTTTTTCAAACTGTGCGCTTGAAACGTCGCTCATAATGGCGCGGGGTGCTCCGGCGATGGTGGTAGCTCCTCCGAGCAGACCGCCGACGGTGTTTTCCTGTGCAATGGTCATCGGGTCAAACACATATTTAATGGTGTCCCATATCGCCTCGCTCCAGCTGATTTTGTCAAGCGACCTTCCGTTTGCGCCGCAGGCGACGTCGGCGAAACGCTGGGTTATTCCGGTAAGATTTTCCTCGATGCCTTCGCTTAGATAGTCCAGTCCAAAGTGTTTCATCACTCTGGCGACGCCGCGAAAGAGGCCGCGGCCAAATCCGGCGGCCACTTCTTTCCGGGCGGTGGCGGGGCCAAACCATTTCTCGATGACTTTCATTTTGCCGATACGGGCATAGGCGATCTCGGCGGCTCCGGTCACGGTGGAGTGCAATAGATTGAGAGCGGGGTTCATGCCGTCGTGTTCATTGTCAAGATAGGTCGATGCGCCTTGAGGTATGGAGAAATACCCGTAGGCGGCTCCGGGGCCGCCGGCGACGGAGACGGCGATCCCGGCGGCGAGTTGCGGGGTGTTTTCGATGCAGCCCAATACGCATGTCTCAAAGAAGTTGTCGGCGGGTTCGGCGTTTCTGGTGTTGTCGGCGATCATTTTGCGCCGGGTGGTCACGGCGTCGTGAAACGCTTTTTCTACATCGGCGAAGTAGCTGTTGCCGGTTTCGCGGTCGATCCAGTCGGCGGCACCGTTGAATACGCCTCCGGCGCGGAGTACATAAGATATGGTCGACCACACCGCCTTGTTTATGGGGGCCTCGACTTTGGCGGCGGCGCGGGCGGCGAGTTCGCCTGTGGCGGCGAGATCTCCGGCGACGTTGGTTGCGCCGCGTTCGATGGCGGCGAGATATTTGTTGTTGGTTTCCGGCTGATCGGCGCCGAGCATCCGGGCCATTTTGTTAGCCTGTTTGACCGGGTCGCTTTCGGCCTCGTCGCCCCAGAAGCGTTTATTGAAAGCGTCGAAATTGTCGAGTACACTGAGTTGATCGACATTGTAAATATTGGCGTAGTAGTTGGCTAGGTTGAGTTTCTTGACGGCGCGGACAAAGGCGGGGCGGTTTTGGGGTTCGTCTTGGGCGAGGTTGAGCCATTTCCGGGCTTTTTCGGCGGGGTAAATGGAGAGTTCTCCGCCGTCGGTAAACGCCTGTTTCATGCGGGGGTCGTCGTTTGAGATCACGCCAGTGGGCTTACCCTGTCCAAATTTATATGATTTCCAAAACTGTTCCATTTCGGCGGATTTTTCCGGCTTCGGCTTCGGCGGGGGCGGTGTCATAAATTCGACCGGCTGCAGATTTTCTTCGGTCTCGACGCTGGCGGTATTTTCGTCAAACAGTTGATCCATGATTAAAAACTCCCGGTTATTTCGGCTTCGTCGGCGGCGACGCGGTGGCCGTCTTCCCAGACGTAATACTTTTTCCCGTCCGGCGCGTTGACGATTTCGGCGTTGGCGATATTGTAATACTTTCCGACATTGGCGGTTTCTTTCCGGTCTTCATTCCGGGCGGCGGAGCGCATTTCGCTTTGCACCCCGAGCAGAGACACGACTTTTTCGCTTTGGATTTTGTCGATGACGTCTTCGAGTTTATCTGCAAGTTCGGGTTCGGTGATGTCGGGATCTTTATCGATGATGCGGCGCATGAGGGTCTCGCACTCGACTAAATACTGGTTCATCCTGGCGGGGGTCTTGAATTCGCTGTTTCGTCCAAACCACGCTTTGTTGCGGAGATTTCCATTTTCCCATGTTTCAACCAAAAAATCATGATTGGCGGCATATGCGGGGTTGTTCATGTAGTGAGCGTCGTACTGTTTATCGACGGCTTCAAGTATTTTCATTTTCTCGACGCCGGAGAGTTTTTGATCTTCAAGCACGTTTTTGATAATGTCGTTCTTGGGGAGTTGGGCAAAATAGGCGGTAGCGCGTGCTGATTCGGCGGTGTGCGCGGCGTCGGCCTTGCGTTGTTTAAGGGCGAGATTCAAACTTGCGGCGTCGCCCTTGTCGCAAGCGGCGGCGAATTTCTCGGCAAAATCCGGGGTGATGTCGTGAGATTCCGCCAGATTTTTCACATCGTTGCGAAGTGTTTTAATGCGTTCGCGGTCGCCTCCAGCGACAGCGTTTTTCAGGCGGTCACAGTAAATATCGGCGTTGTTTCCGGTCACGGCGGCGATGCAGGTGGCGGCGGCGGCGGGGGCTATCGCTCCTGATTTTTCAAGGGCCTCGATAGAGGATACGGCGGGACGGTCTCCCTTCTGCCATCTGGCGGTAAAGTCGGTTATGGCGGCGCGGATTTTTCCGGCGGCGAGATCCTGGGCGTATTCGCGCATGCGGAGGACGTCGACAGGTTGGAGGCGGCATTTTTCGCGGCTTCCGCAGTTGAATTCATAATCCTTTTCGCCGCGTGAAATGGTATTGTCCGCGCTTTTGATAAATCCGTTGAGTTCTCCCGGGTTCATAGCACTTATCCGGTTGTTGAGATCGTTCATGGTGACGCGTCGTTTGGCTTCGTCGCGGGAGAGTCCGAAATTAATTTTAAGGTTGTCGGAGCTTCCCCGGTCGTATGCGGCGATGGCGGCGTCGGCGTCGCCGCGCTGCACGGCTTCGTCAAAATCCTGTTTGACGGATCGGCTTACAAAATCGAGTTTGATGCGTTCGTGGTCAAACGGCAATCCGACATTGAGGGCGTTTCTTCCGGAATCGAGAGTTATTTTGGCGGTGCGTCTTCCCCGGTCTGACAAGGGCAGATCCTTAAGCATGGCTTCGGCGCGGTCGTTGAAACCGTTGACGGTGTCACCGATGGATTTAAAATGTTCCTCGGTAGGTGCGCCGGCGCGGTATTCTTCGCGGATACGGTTGACTTCTCCATCGGTCCAGCGTCTCACTTTGTCGAGGCTTACGGCGTCGGCTTCTTCGTCCACGGCGGCTTTGGCGGCGGCGAATCGGTCGATGCCGCGGGCGGCGTTGTTGATAAGGTTGCTCATAATATCGGCGTTGACGCCGAGTGCGGCAGGCGCAAACAGGCTGGGGGCGGCGGATCGTACCGGGTAAAGGTTGACGGCGCGGCCGCCGGCGGTATCGGCGAGTTGTTGATCGATTTTAGTGATTTGCGGCATATTTACCTCTTAATGCAGTGCTTTGAATAAACTTGCGCCGGCTCCGGCTCCGGAGAAGAAGCCCGAAGCGGCTCCGGCGGTGCCGTTGATTGCGCTTCCAAAGATCGCCGACGACTTCAATGCTTTTTGCTGTTTAGCCTGAGCGTCGAAAACATTGGCTTTCTGGGTATGTCCGTAAGCGTTGAGTTGTCCCTGATAGTTGATAAGGTCTTCGCTGTATCGGCCTTGCCTGATGGTTTCCCTTGCGTCGAATTCGGCATTTTCGGCGTTGTCGATTTCAACAAGGAGGTTGCTGCCGGTATTATCAAATCCGAGCAGGCCGGAGTTGGCGCGGTTTTGGGCGAGTACAGCGGAGTTCTTCTTGCGTAAAAGGGCGGCCTCGGCGTCGGTTTGGGCGCGTTGGTTGGCGGCTTCGGCGGCGGCTTGAGCGCGAGCGGCGTCTGCGTTAAGTCTTTCCTGATCGGCGTTGGCGGCGGCGATTTTGGAATTGTAGTCGGCCTCCTGATATGCGGATATGCCCGACCAGACAGATCCGGCGGCCGAAGCGGCTGCGCCGACGCCGCCTCCGATCAATGCGGATTGACCGAGGGTAAGTCCGATAACCGGTATAGTCCACTCTAAGACGCCCATATAATAAACTCCTTTGACTTGTCGCCCTCGGTAAATCCGAGCCGGGCGGCGATTTTGGCAAAACCCGAACCGGTGGTTCTCATTTGGATAAACCTTGCGCCCTGCCACAGCAGGAGTTTGGCGCAGTATTCGCAGCATGCGGCGGTGGCGCGATAAGCTTCAAAGCGTGAAACATCGGGGCTGTTGACGACAAATCCGATCGCACCGGCCTTGACGACGGGGTCAAACAGTCCTCCGGCGACGGCGAGCGGGATATTGTCACTTTTCCTTCTGGCGACGACGGCGAAAGGTCCGAAAAAATCGAGCGGCCGGCTTGACTGCTGTCGGGTGCGGCACCAGGTCCTTGCGGCGTCAAAGTCGCTTTCCTGTGGTTTGTCAATTATAAATTCATGGTCAAACATAATCATATTCCGTTTCAAAAGCGAGCAGGGTCAAAGGGAGTGGGGCGGCTTGTCTTATCATGACAAACGGGTCGTCGTTGCGGGGTCCGGATAGGGTTATGCGGCACGAGCGGTCACGCACTTCAGGCGGGTCGCCAAAATTCTCGGTGGCTCGTCTGATTTCGAGCGGTCGGTACACGCCGTCGTTACCGGCGGCCTCTCCGCCGGCGGAGAGGTGCAGTTTGACGGTGAGTGATTCGGCGCGTTTGGCCATGCCGATGGTGGAATTCCCTTCGGCGGCGAGATTAAGCGGCATAGTTTTGATCGACGAGGTGTAACGCAGTCCGACGGTGACGCGGTTTCCGGCAAACGGCAAATTGATTATGCCGTTTGCCGGCACGTCGATGTTTCCGGCGTCGCATCCATCGATCACGACAGCGGCGGTGCGGCCGGCCAGGTGCGGGCATGAAATAACATTGAACTGGATTCCGTCAAAAACGCTTGAGCAGTCCAAAAAACAGGCGTTTTTGTCGATTTCGCGCGGGGCCAGATATTCGATAAAGCGTTGATTTTGACGATTCACGACAAAATAAACGCGGTCGTCTCCGGTATCGGTGGCAAGGTTGCAGCACGATTCAAAGCGGCCTTGGGTGGTATGTCTGGCCCAGGCGGTTACGTTTTCGGTGCGGTTGTAGGTAAAAGTGACGAGCATGCCGTCGTTTCTCACGCAAAACAGCATGGGATACGGCATCATGCGAAAGCAGCAGTCGGCCGCGCCTGATTCAAGGATATGGTGAGCAAGGGTAGTCATATCGGGGGCAAGATAGGTGTCTCCGGTGTATTCATTGGGCGCGAGTTCGATAAGCGATCGGTTTCCGCGCCGGAAATAGAGCAAGGTTTCCCCGGTGGCGGCGGGTATGTTGTTGGCGCATCCGCAGCCGAGTTTCGGCAAATATCGCACGTTTCCGGGTCCGATGGCGTTGGCTTCGTCGGCGGGAGCGACCACACCTATACCGTTGGAACTTCCCACGATGAGGGCGTCGAGTTCGGTAATCCATCGGATCTCGGAGTATTCGCTTCCGGATACGGTAACGGTAAAGCTGGCGTCGGCTTGAGTATCGTTGTAAAAGTCGGCATAATCCCCGACTTGACTGGCCCAAATGGTTTGGGGCTGGTTTTTGGTATTGGCAAAAATGAGGCGGTCACCCGAGTAAAAATGTACGCATGCGGGGAAGCCTTCGTGATCGTTCCATGCGCCGATGGCCCAATCGCTGGTGGGGTCGGTTGATTCAAAAGCGGTATTTACGACGTGGCAGGTGGCGGAGGTCGGGGAGTTCACGGCGGTGATGACGCATTCGCCCTGGGTGGTCCAGCTGTCCGAGGACAATGCGGCGCGGCATTCGTACAAAGTCCCGGCGGGGGCGGCGGTCCACCCGGAGAAAACCATGCGGTATGAAACGCCGTAATCGTCTTCATATCCTGATTCGTCCACATTGTTGTCGGCGTTGAAGCTCCAGCTGCGAAACAAGGTCCATTCACCGCCGGAGATTTTGCGTTCCATGCGAAGTGTTCCGATCCATGATCCGTAGGTGGTTATTTTCCACGCGCCCTTGATGAAAATGGGGCTGGAATTTCCGTCGGCGGTAAAGGTTTTCTCGACGGAGTGTTTAAGGGTTTTATGGGTAAGGCGTAAATATGCGCCGATCATGTCGCTTGAGAAATAGTTTGCGCTGCAGGTCAAAGTAACGTTGTCCCCGGAGGTGGCCGACGGCGTCATGGTGGAGCTTGAGGTATTGTCGTTGCAGTAAGGTTGACTGGTAAGTGTAAATTTTTGCAGCGACCATCCGGAGTTGGATCTTTTAAGAATATACGGCGCGTGGTCGGGGTGTGCGATCCAAACCACGTCGTTTTTCTGAGCGAACCTCAAATCTTTGGTTTCCTCACCCGACCACGGGGTTTCGATAACGGTGGGGTTGTTTTCGAGGATGCGCAGATAGTTTTCGCCGAATTCGAGAGCGGCGAATTCAGACCTGCTAAACTGAAATCTCCTGATGGTCACTGGGTGGCTTCCGTCATAAGCGACGGCGGCGAACCGGGTGCCGGGTCGGTTTTCCACTCCGCCGTAAGGCATGACAAAGAATCCGTCGCACATTTCAAGCCCGGATTTGAATTTGTCAATATCGACGCGGTAGCGCAGTTTCGGGCCGAGTTCACCGGCGTTGAAGCTGTTGACGAGTAATTTCATTTAGAACCATCCTCCGTCCTCGTCCATCCAGCGTTGGGTGCGTTGCGGCCCGGTACCCCTTGAATCGCTGGCGATGGCTGCGACCAGTTCGGTTTGCCAGTATTCGGCGAGGCGTTCGGCGGCGTATTTTCCGGAGTGTGCGAGCATGGGTTCGGCGAGCATGGCAAGTTTTATCGCGACTATTCTGGCGAGGAAAACAGGCATTGATTCGGGTGGGATCAATGCGGTATATCCGATGGCGCACACTTCGCGGTCGCAGTATATGGTGTTTCCGGGTCCAACCGCAACACGAATTCGATCCGGCACGGTAAATTGCAGGGCGACAAAATCGGGGGGCGGAGCAAAAGCGAACTTGAAATCGATCCGATCGCAGTGATCGAGCCGGTTGAGTTTAGCGGATCTGGCTGCGGCGTTCCACCGGTGGTGGGTCAGCGTTTCTTCAACGGCGTGAAGATAAAGCGCGTCAAAAGCCTCGCGTTCCGCACTGGGTTCACCGTCGCCGACGATGGCGGCGGAGCATCCCAGTCTGGCGGCGGCGATCCGGTAGATTTCAAGTCGATTCATTCCGCGCCCCCCTTGATAGTTTAGGCGATGGATCCAGTGGCGATAAGGAATTCCATTTCCGTACCGCTGGTTATGACGGTTCCGGACGCGACTTCGGCGGTGACGACGCATGGCGCGGCGAGTTTGAACGCACCTCCGGACGCGACTTCGGCGAGCGACACGCCGCCGGATCCGGAAAACGCACCGGTAAACTTATCGGTATCGTCGGGGGTTCCGATAGTGATGACGGCTCCGGATGCGGTATTGCCTTTGTATGCCGAGAGCGACGGGTATACGACGGCACCGGCGGCGAGTTCGACCAGATCGATGGTGCATCCGGAAGAAACGTTTTCGTCAAACTTGACTCTGGCGGTGGCGATGCGCAAATGTGCGCCCTGATCGAGGCCGTCAACGGGTTTGGGGCTTACCCCGGAGCGTACCGGGGTAAGATTGGTCTTGAGATTTTCCATAATGTTTGATCCTTATGTTGGTTAGCAGGAGCAGGGCAGACTGAAAACGCCGCCGTCGTAGAGGCGGGTCGCATCGAGAGCCATGGTCACCATGCCTCCGAGGTTGTTTTCCTTCTGGGGGATCGGCACCGGCGGATCGATCAATATCTCGGTGTTCACTCCGAGCTGCATACAGCTCTTGGCCCAGGCGAAACAGTTGCGTACGTTGTTGGCTTTGGGCAGTTTGTTGTAGAGGACAAACTTGAATCCGTAGAAATTGTCTATCTTGCCGTCCTGCAGGGCGCGGGCGTCGGTAAAGTCCCGGCTGGTGAGGTGGTCGTCATCGACGAGGGCGTTGATATCGCGCTGGGTACAGACGATGAATTTCTCGTCATCCTGCGGCACGTCGTTGTCCTCCATGAGGGCGGCGAGTTCCTTGATCTTGGCGAGGTTCAGTGGCTGGTTGGCGGCGGAGCCGGCCGGGTGGCCAAACTGGACGTCGATCTCGTGATTGGCGGCGTCGAATTCGACCGGGGTCTCGCCGTTTTCGCCGGTGTATGCGGTGGCCTTGACTGCCTCGATGATGACGCGGTCTTTGCGCCGGTTGACGGCTTTGAGCGCGGCGCGGACGATATCTCCGGAGGGGTCGGTGATGGATTTTTTGACATCCTCGAAGCGATCGATGATATACGGAAAGAGAAATTTGCGCCATCCGATCCAGCGGTTGTAAAATTCAATGTCCTGCCACTGGGTGTCGGCGTTTTTCCCTTTGGATTCGATCATTTCGGCGTGACCGATGAAGTTGAAACGTTTGCGTTTCCCCTCGACGGTGCCATAGGTGACGGTTGGCAAAAGGATGGATTGTGATTGCTGAAGCGAGTGACGGAGGTTCGATTCGAAGATGTCGAGATCGACCTGATCGATGTTGACGGTGGGCATGACAGCCTCCTGTTTTGGGTGATTGATTAAAACGACGACGATCACTTTAGGATTGTCCTCGGCGTTCAACCATCCCCTTATGGGTCCATAGACGGATTATCCAGTAGGAGGCTTGCCTTGGGTCTTAATTGGATCAAAGAGCCGCGGAGGGGAGAGGAAGAGTCCGGCCCGGAGGAACCGGTCTCCCCTCCGCTATTATTACGTTAAAATTACATAATAAAAATGCAAGGTAAAAAAATCAAATTTTTTGTCTTTTAATATTTCCGAGCGATGCCATGAGCTGTCGCATTTCGTTCATCAGACCGGAGTGATCGGGGTTGGCGGGGTCCCGGTAGGCGGGATTGTTCTGTATCTCGGATATGCGGCTCTGCAAACCGGCGGCGGCGGAAGCGGCTCCGGTGCCTCCCTTGACAACGTCATCGTCACGAAACGCGGGATAGGCCGTGAGGAGCAATTTGACAAAATCGGCGCGACCGGCAAGCGGGTGTGTCTTGGGATCGGCGTCCGGGGCAAGTTTCTTAAACACGGCAAAAGCCTTGTTAAGATTGGTGTTGAAATTGTCGCCCCACTCCTGGCGCAGGGTGGTTTCCTCGGCGGCGGCGGCGGCTTGTGCGGCCTGTTGCATGGCTTCGGCGTCGCCCTTGATCCACTGGTTTCTTATTTCCCAGGCGGTTTGGGCGAGTTCGGAAGGGATATGCAGTTTGTGCAATGCGGCGGCGAAAAGCTTCTGATATTCCCCGTTTTGGGCGGCGTCGGGTAGATCGGGGTCTTTGTCAAACTTATAATCCTCCGGCTTGTCGGGTACGCCATTGTCGTGATACCATGCGTTCCATTCGGCCTCGGATGAGTGTTCATTGGGTCGGGCGACGGTCTTCTTGCCGATCAGTTTCTGTAAATTGTCCTGAGACTTGCACAAATCGTCAAGAGACTTGAATTTGGAAAAAGCCGGGTTGTTGCGATAAGCCTCCGGCAGCCAGTTTTCGGGGTTGGCGTTTTCGGGGGCGTTTTCGGGGGCGTTTTCGGGATTTCCGGCGGCCGGGTTTCCGGCATCGGGTGTTCCGGCGTCGGTATTGGGGTTTTCAGGGTTGGCGTTTTCGGGGTTTCCGGCGTCGGCGATCTGGTCAAAAAACGGCATGTTCAATCCTCCATATGGTTGTGTTTGATACAAATGTCAAAAACATTTCGCAGCTGTTGATAAACCGGTGAATTTCGTCTTATGTATGCCCATATTTCGGGGTCTTCGTCTCCCCACATTTTGGACATGGCCGGTGCAGTTTCACCGTTGGCTGCGGCGATGCGGTCGGCAAGGTCGCGCACGGTGGAGATGCTTTCACGAAGCGTTGCCGGTGGATTGCCTTGGGGTATCTCGTCTGGATTGTAGACAAAACCCCCATTTTCCGCACGTCTTCCAGCTTTTTTCAATACTGCGACGGTCTGCATGCGATAGTTGTCGTATGCAGGATGCATTGACAAAGATCCCGACTGGTCGATTTCTGCGATTATTTCGCCGTCGCGGATTATTTGATTTCCTTTGACTTCATACATCTTCAGAAATCCTCCATGTTGTTTTCTCTTTGCGAAGAAAATTTATCCATTTTCTGCACGTCGATATTGAGTTCCTCATTGATAAGACACCACACGTCGCGCAACCCGGCGGCATAGGCAAGGTCGTGCGGGTTGGGCCGATATCCTGATCGGTCGGCTCCGGTTATGGCTTTCAGGTGATCGAGGATGATTTTCCCCGGCGCGGTGGCGGCGGCCTGTTGCAGTTCGATGATGCGTTCACGCATTTGCTGGTTCCAGACGGTTTTCACATCAAACCTCCAATGATGGAATTCTTGTCCACTGGCGCGGTAAGGTTCTGTTTACCGGCGAGATCGAGTGCGGCGGCTTGGGTTTGGGCTTGTGTCTGGGCCTGATTACGCGAGTTTCTCATTTTCTCCACCTCGGATTTCGATCGGATGTGATCGGGGTGTGCGCCAAACACCTGCAAGGTGTCGCGGCACAGGTTGTCAAAGTTGACGAGATCGAAAATCCCCGGGCTGGCCTCGGCCAGCGGTAAAATATTTTCGATGGCTGCCATGGTCCCGTTCACGCGGCTGCGCTGGGCGGCGAGGGCGAGGGGTGAAAAATAGCTGATTTCAAAATCATTTTCAGCCATGTTGACAAAATCAACCGGCGGCATGCCAAAAATCCCTCGTTCGAGGGCGGAGAAAAAACCGATGCGCAGCAGTGGCGAAAGGAATTCGTCGATGAATCTGGCGATGACCGGCAAAATCATGGAATTTTTTTCGCTTACGAGCTGTTGGATTTCATAAGCTGTGCGCTGTCTCCCCTCTGATGTGTTGAGATTGGTGATTATGTTGAAAAGGTCGACATAAAAGAAGTTGTATCCCCTTCTTTCAAGTTTGTCAATCATTTCCTTACCTGCTGCAAAGTTCACTGGAGGAGTGTAAAACTGGGGCGGATTCACCTGTTTATTGTGGCTGTCGTAGGTGTTGACCACGCCTGGTTCAAGGTAGACTTCAGGCATAACGCCATTGTAGCCTGATATATCGACCATTACCGACGGCCTCACGGCGGCTTCGATGGCGTCGCCATAGCTTCGCCAAACCCGGTTGAGTTCTTTGGCAGTGCGAAGACATCGCATCATGGGGCTGTCAGAGTATGTTCCGTCGACTGGATTGTCAATACGTCCAACCACATAAGGTGATCGATCGAAACCTCCTCGTCTGACGATGGCTTTTTCCTCTTTGACCACCCACGCAGAGACAAACGCCTTGTTCAGGCTCCCTGGTTCTGGTTTTCCCTCACTCGAAAAGACGCGATTTCTGTTGGGTTCCACCATGTGAATGACGTGAAATATCTGTCCAGACTTTTCAATGGATGGGTTGGCTGCGAGTTCCTTTATTTTGGCAGGAATGTTGTCTCCCTCCTGATTGAAGAAATTGACGATCTGCAACGCGGACATGCTGCAGGTGACGTAAACAGTGTCTAGTTCACCCCGTCGCGAGGCTTCGACAAACACATTTTGCATGTCGTGGTTTTCAAATCGAAACGCTTTGTTTTCTCCTGCTGTACATGACATGCAAAAGGTTCCCAGACACCCAGCGTCCTCGACTGTCTCTGCAAATTCAGAAGGAAAATTGCTCGACGAGTATAGCAGGTCATAAAAGCGTTGTGAAGCCTCTGTTAGGAAGTTTTTCACTTCTTCCCCTGCGTCTGCTGTTTTGGTGGCTCCTATTGAGAACCAGCGTGTTGACGAGGGGCAAAGGTTGGATTGAATTCCTCTAGAAAAAACAAACAGGCATTCTGTAAAAAAATCGGTGACGATCCGGGGCGGTTTTGGGGTTTCCCCCTTGACGCGCCCGGCGTCGTCGCCCTTGAACATGGCTCCATACTTTGAAGGGCTGGCGTAAGCGCGACACTTCTCATAGGTATGGGACAGATTGGCGCGTTCACCGGCAAGTCGTTCAAAGTTGGCGCAGATTTCAGAGGCTGTATGACTGGTCATCCCAAGGTTTCCTTTCCTTTGGCAGCGTCTGATGCAGAAAGCAATCCACCTCTTGAAAGCAGTGTCTTGTCTGCGCCAAACGAATTCTTCTTGCGTTCTTTGACTGCCTGATCCTGATTACCCTCGCCCTTTGCTGTAGGGCTGCTTGGCGCGACTGGGGATGGAGCTGTTGCCTGAGCTACTTCTCCTCCTCCTTTTCCACCTTTACCCATGATACACTTCTCCTTTTTTGTCAAAAACGACAATTATTTGATCTGAGGCGTCATTTTCAGCCCCCTTGACAACCCCTGAAACGACGCCTCCCAGCTTTTGGCAGATGTGAAGACAGACCAAGTTTTTGCTGGAAACTTCTCCAACTACGATAAATCTTTCACGCAGATGATCGAGGGCGTGAGCGATACCCTTGAAAGTTTCTCTGTCGAGTTTTCCAATCACAAGAAAGGCGACGCGCACCATGCGCTTTGTGGAGTTGTATGTCCAGTATACAAGTTTCAGTCGTCCTGATTCATCGTCGAATCCTCCTGTCGCGTTGATTTCCTCAAGGTCGCTTGGGTTGAACAGGAAATCGAATTTCTCGCGATTTTGCACAGCCACGATGGACTTCTCACTTGTGGTCAAAATGTGATAATTCATCAATAATCCTCCCTGTTGCGTGCGGCGGCGGCGGCGCGGCTTCGTGCCATGGCCTGTTTCATAAGTTCAGTAGTGTCGTTCTGTTTGGCCTGATTGGGTGCAAAATACATGCAAAGGTATTGATTGGCATCGTGGATGTGTGAAAAAATATTTTTTTCAGGCTGTTCAGCGAACTTATCTGAACCAATGGAATTCATGGTTTTAAGTTTTGGAAACATATACCCTCCACGAAACCCCTGTCGCAGCATGGTGCACGATGGGTCGATAAGGTAGGCAGGCCCCCTTCCTGCGAAACGCGCCAGTCGGTCTATTACAGCGCGTCGTCGTATTTCGAAATCGTTTGAAGCAGCAGGAATGAATTTCCAGCCATAAGCCCTAAACACCA
>JAQVVK010000196.1 GCA_028698975.1 Victivallaceae bacterium | reverse complement strand
CATAAAATGCACTGCGCGCGGTGTTTCCGGCAAAGTCGGCGCGGAAACCCTTAAAGCCGATTATCTGCTGGTCTCCATCGGCCGCAAACCGGCCACCGCCGGGCTTAACCTCGCCGCCGCCGGAGTCAATGTCAATCAGCGCGGCTTCATTGAGATCGACGACGAATTTCGCACCTCCGCCCCCGGCGTTTACGCCATTGGCGACGCGGTCGGCAAGGTGATGCTCGCCCACTGGGCCAGCGCCGCCGCCGGAGCCGCGGTGCGCCGCATTTGCGGGAAACCGGCCGATTTTGAAAATCTGCTCACTCCGGGCTGCATATTCACTTCGCCTGAAATCGGCTCCATCGGTCTTGGCGAAGAAGATTGCAAGAGCCGCGGTATTGATTACGCGGTCGGCAAATTCCCGTTTTCCGCGCTCGGCAAGGCGATGGCCATGGGTGAAACCGAGGGGTTCGTCAAAATCATCGCCGACCGCAAGAGCGATCAGGTGCTCGGCGTGCATATTATCGGACCTCACGCCACCGACCTTATCGCCGAAGCCGCTCCGGCCATGGAGCTGGAGATCACCGCCCATGAGCTGGGTCGCGCCATTCACGCCCACCCGACGCTCGGCGAAGCGATGATGGAGGCGGCTCACGCCGTACACGGCGAATGCGCGCATTTGCCGACCCGCAAAAAGAGGTAAGTTATGATCTTTGATCGCTTGGACGATCTCCTGAAATACGCGCCGCTGGCTCCGGAGGCTTTGGCCGCCGCCGCCAAATTCCTCGCTTCCGCCGGGCCGGACACGCCCGACGGCAAGCAGGAATTGATCGGGAGCGATGTTTATGTTTCGGTGCAAAGCTACAACGGACGGGTGAAGAACCCGGATAAGTTCGAGGCGCACCGGGAATACGTCGATATACAGCTTTTGCTGGCCGGGCGCGAAACCATCTATGCCGCGGCAAAGTCCGACTTGCGGCAGATAACCGGGTACAGTACCGAAAAGGACGTGGAGTTTTTCCGCTCCGAGGGCGACAAAGAGACCGCGCTGTCGCTTGCGCCCGGAGTTTTCGCATTGTTTCTGCCCGGCGAAGCGCATCTGCCCTGCGTCGGCGACCCGGCGGCCGCCATCAAAAAGGTGGTGGTCAAGATCCGCCGCACCATGTTCAAGGCGTAATATGACCACTACGGGCGGCGGCAAAGCGGCAAAAGCGGCACAGGCGTTTCGCCTGCTCTTTTTGCATCCTGACCGGTCGGGAAATCCGACCGTACCGGGTGATTTGCTGCTTAATGCTCTGGCCGGAGCTTTAGGGCTGCTGCCGGGAAACGCCGCGCCCGCCGAATTTATGAATGCCGCCTGCCGTTGCGCCAACGACGGCGACGCCAAGCTATGCGAGCTGATCGACGAGCGTATGTTTGACGCCTGTGTCGCCCACGGCGTGCTGCCGGGCGATCTTGCGGCGGCCGATCCCGCGCCGGACGCGGCCTTTCTGCTAAAAGCGGCGGCCGCCGTGTATGACGGGCTGGAGAGCTTGCCTCAAACGGCGGCCGCCGACCAGTTGCTGCCCTCGACCCGTGCCGCATTTGCCGGGCTTTCCACGCCGGACAACGGCATTGCCGCCCGGCTGACCGGGGGCGACCGTTTCGCCAGACGGCGGGTCTTTCAGTATGTTGACGGAGCCTATATGCCGTCGCGGGTGGACGCCAACAAGGGGGTGGATAAATTTTTCGGGTTCCCCAGTGTGCGCGCCATTTTCGCGGATCATTTCCACAAGTTTGCGGCGGGCGGAAGCAATCTGCCGCTTCTGGTCAACAGTCTGCCCGGTTACGGCAAAACCAGCCTCACGGTGTCGCACGCGCTGGCCGAAAAGGAGATCACGCTGATCCTGGCTCCGCCGGAATCGCTTTGCGGCGATTGGAAAAAGATGATAACGCCGCTGAAACGCCGCCCCGATCACCGTTTTGTGCTGTTTTTTGATGACATTGATCCGCGCTCGACCGACTGGTATGAGTTTCGCACCAACGTCGGCGGAGCATTCAATCTGCCGGGCAACATTATGCCGGTGATCGCGGCCAACTACGAATTTCCGGCCAACATTTTGTCGCGGGGACGCAAGGTGAGTTTCCCGGTGTTCGACGAAATACGCTGTCTTGAGATGGTGGAAGATTTTCTCGCTTCGTTCGGCATGCGCCATGCGCCCCGAAATCTGGTCAATCTGATCGCGGCGGCCTATACCGAGGACTTCGGGCAAAAGAAGTTCACCGAGCTTTCGCCGCGCACGCTTACCCGTTATCTCGCGTCATACGAACACGATATGATAAAGCGCAAGACCATGCTCGATCTGTCGTTCGGCAAAATGATAACCAAGCCCGACGCCCAGCTTTTTTACGAATTCAACATCGATCTGATGCGCTCGCTTTACGGCGACGCCTATATCGAACGCCTGCTTAAAGAGCGGTTGAAGGATCTCGAAGGGTGAGCGTCGCCCGTAATATTTGCCGGTTCGCCGCGTGGCTGGTGCTGGCAACGGCCGCAAGCCCGGCTTCAGGTGAAGTGATCGAGCTGCGCTGCGTATCCGATCTTCATGGAGAGGCGTTACGCTTTGCCCGGCTGCGTCAGGCTCTTGAACCGGACAATCCCAAGCTGATCCGCATCGACGCCGGAGACACCATGCAGGGGACGTTTGAATCGGAGTTCACCCGGGGCCGGGTGATGACCGACCTGCTGAACCGGTTCAACTTCGATGTCTGGGTACCCGGCAACCACGATTTTGAATTCGGGTTCGCCCCGCTGGCCGACGCCGCCCGGGGGTTTCGCGGCCACACGCTGGGAAACGGGTGGAGCTGGTTCGCCCTGCGTCCGGAGAGCTGGACGCTGCTTCGGCGCGACAAATCGACCGTCGCGGTCATCGGGTTGACAGATCCGGCCATGCCGAGGCGAATGCTGCCCGGCGACGGGGCGACATTCGAGCCGCCGGCGATCGCGCTGCGGCGCATTATGCCGGAAATACGCAAAGCCGACCCCGATCTGGTGGTGCTGGTCTGGCATAACGGATTGTATTCGTCGATCGGTTCGCTGGGCAGGTTTCTGCGCGAATTTCCGGAAATCGATCTGGTGATCGGCGCACATTCACACGAAGAACACCCCGGGGAATCGGTCGGCCGCGCCTGGTTTGTTCAGCCGGGTTCCCGTGCGCATGCGGCGGCGGCGATCCGCGCCGAGATCGACGACCGCACCCGCCGGGTAAGGCGTATTTCCTCGCGTCTGTTGCGTCCCGAGGCGCGGGCTTCGCAGGAGGATTTCACATTTGTCAACTCCGCCCAGCGTGAAGCCGATGTTTTCGGCAAGGCGGTGCTGGGGCGGGTCAACCCGCCGCTGCGACGACCAGACGGCAAAGCATTCAACACGGCGTCGGGGCGGATTCTGGCCGAGGCGATACGCCGCAGCGCCGCCGCCGATGTCGGAT
>JAQVVK010000195.1 GCA_028698975.1 Victivallaceae bacterium | reverse complement strand
GACAAAATACACCGATCAGGCCGACCGGCAGCATATTACGAAGCGTAATCGGCATGATCATCTGTTGAAACAGCGTGCGGTATTGCTGAAAATCGTAGTTGGCTTTTCCGCTGTCACCCAAGCTGGATTTGACCGTGTCGAAATAAATGGTGTTGCCATTGTGCTCCTGCGACATGGGAGCATCGACGCCGATCCGGTGATGCTGTACCGGCAGTTGGGAAATCTTTTTGTCTATCTGATTTTTGACCGCCGGGTTATTCCCAAAAACCTCGTCGGTGACGTGCACAGACAACTGCTGTCTGATGTCGTGAGCCTTGTCCGCAAAGCGGTCGCTGACCGAAACCGTGATGACGATGGCGGAAATAAATGTACACATAGTAAAAGCGAAACCGTTACGCCAGTAGCCGAGCACGCCGGCCATTTTCTGCTCATGCGGGGTGCGGGCACAGCCGGAAGTGTCATTGCCGAACCAGCTGGCGCGGTTCAGCACCGACCCCACAATCATAACTATCGACGCAAAAATATTGAAATCCCGCAATTCGGCAATATCGAACGGATTTAGAAAGCTCTGTCCCGGCACCCGGTCCATAAGCACCGGCGCCATTTCGTCAAACCATGAGAACGTCACCAGCACATATCCGATCATCATCACAAAGATCGGGTAGCCCATGATCCCCTGAAAGCAATCGGTTATGAGCAGAGAAATACGACCGGCCGGCCAAATCACCACCATCGCCATTATCAACACGCCGCCGACCACGAGAGCAAAACATGGTATCGGCATATTGAAAATATAAATCCGGTGCGGAAGATTCAAAAAATAGATAAAGAAATTGGCGGCGATCGCCGGTCCGATCGCGTTGGTCACCATTTCGGAAATCGTGCGGAGCGTGGCGGCGAAAATACGAAACGTGCGGTTGTAGCGCATTTCCAGAAACTGCCCGAAACTCATCGCCTTGGTCTCGCGGAACCGATAGGTGCAAAACCCGGTCAATCCCAGCACAATGCCGATCGGGGCAAACAGCGTCCCCCAAAAACCGACCGAAAAACCGGTTTGACAGGCCGCTTCGGTAGTTGCCACCAGCGTAATGATGCTCAACCCGGCTTGAAGATCGCCCGCCGCGATCACATACCGCCCGGCCACCCGCCCGGCCACCAAAAAGTCAACCACGCCGCGAACGTATTTACGGGAATAAAAGCCCAAGCCCAGTATTATCACCACCGGGATTACCGTGATACACCAATCTATCCAATGCATGAAAAGCCCCTGACAAGTATAATTTAATTCTATTGTAAAACCCGGCTGATAAATGGATCGGCACATGACCTGCCGACATGAGAAAAATCCGCGATTGCGGTTGAAATTCCTTTCGCTGTACTAATTTGTTTTTTTGTTGATCGCGCCGTAAACTATATCACCGGTCAAGGGGAAATGCAAGTGTTGGGCCAAAATAAATCATGATTTCCTAAGTGTTTTCGGGGCGTCCGGCAATGTTTTTTTCCGGGATCGGCTCCAGCCGTTCTTCGGCCAGCACCACGATCAACGCGCCCACCGCGACGAAGAAACAGGATTGCGAGATCAACTGCCAGCCGTTGCCGTATCCGCCGCCGGTGCCGTGGGCAAGATTGCTGAACCCGCTCAACATCACCGTGAACATCAAATAATAGCCGACATAATCACCCGCCCGGAAATTGTAATAAACCCCGAAAACGATGAACACCATTCCAAGATAGTTAAATTGATAATCGCCGTAATCCAGCGTTGACATCCAGATCACCGCGATCGAAAACCCGATCGGGGCGAGCACCGCGCGGGTCATGGCCAGCTTCTGCGCGGCGCGCCCGGTCAGGCCTGATGAATAACTCAGTCCGACGGTGAGCGGTATCCAGTAGGCAAACTGCCATTGAAGCGCGTTGTAGGCGGCGACCGCGGTCATGAACGCCACCGAACGCCGCACAACCGCGTCCAGCGTCAATCGCGGAGCCGGCGGCGCGCCCGGCCACACATATTTGCCGAAAAAGGCCCAGTCCAGCACATAACAACTGGGCGCGGCCACTGCGGCAAGATAGGCGCAGATCACCAGATTATCCACGCCGAGTTCGAAGTTGCCCTGCCCGAATTCAAAGATCGAAGCCACCATGAGCGCGCCGGAATTGTTTCCGGTATTGCGAAACGAGCTTAGATAAACCAGGAGCGGCATTATTGCGATCTTCACCAGATAATTGGGTTCGAGAGCGGCAAACACCAGTTGAAACACCCCGAACATCATGAGGTTAAACACCAGAGCTGTCATCCTCCGCAACCGGGTCGGAGCGGCCAGCGAAGCCACGGTTGACATCATTGGGCCGATCAGCCAGATCAACCCGCCGGTCGGCAGCCGCAGCACGCCAAAACCCGCCACCGCCCAGATCACCGTGGCAAACACCATGACCGAGGCGGCCAGAGCATGGGCCCGCAATGCCGACCGATCCGGCGGCGCGACGGCGTTCACCGCCACCGAAACACCCGCCAGATGATCTGTTTGAAGAGCTGCGACGAAGTGTCCACCTGCACAAACGCGCTGCCGCCAAGGTTCATCGGGTAGCGTTGCTGATCGACGTCGGTGATGCGGATCTGCACCGGAAACCGCTGCGGCAAAAGAAACCACTGGTTCTCCTTGGCCACCACCTGCACGCCGCTCAATGGCGACATCACGCGCCGCTCCGCGCCCAGCAGCACCGACTCGACCACGCCGTGAAAGGTTTTGCCGGGGTACTGCCACAGCCAGATCTCGACGTTCTGCCCCGGACTGATGGTCGAGAGGTCGGTTTCCTCGAAGTTGGCCTGTATCCACCACTCACCGTCTTCGATGAACCCAAACAACACATCGCCCGGCCGGTAGTATCCGCCCGGAGAAACATACATGTTGCTTATGATGCCGTCGGCCAAAGCGTAAACCGTGGTCTGTTCGAGGTAAATCCGGGCAAGCGCAAGTTTGCTTTCCACACCGCCGCAGGCGGCGGCCAGCGCTTCGCGCTCCTTTTCGAGCACTTCCACCGAGTGAATCGCCCCTTTGAGCGCGGCGGCGGCGGCTTCGGCGGCCCGGGCCGCCTCCTCCGAATAAGTCTGCGAGATCGCCGCTTTTGCGTACATCGCGGCGGCCTGCGCCGCGAGATAATCCCGGTTCTTCGACTCGGCGACCGCTTTTTCGACCTGAGCACGGGCGACTTTGAGGCTCGCTTCGACGCCGGCCAGTTTTGCCCGGGTCTCGGCAAGCAGAAATTCGAGCTGCCTGACCGCAAGTTCATAGGGCGGCCTGAACACGGTAAACAGCGGATCGCCTTTTTTCACCCGTTGATGGTTGCGCACCGCGACCGAGGTAAGATACCCCTCGACCAGCGGCGACACCGGCCGGGTGTTGGCGATCACAAAGGCGTTTTGCGTGAACGGTTTGTAATGCAGAAAACAGTAGT
>JAQVVK010000194.1 GCA_028698975.1 Victivallaceae bacterium | reverse complement strand
GACCGCCCTCCCCCGCGATAGTCGCGCACCCCGTATTTGGCAAAAAATCCCAAGTCGGCATGACCGGGGCGAAACACCCCGGCCAGCTCGCGATAATCGTTGCTGTGCTGGTCGGTGTTGCGAATGATGAAACCGATCGGGCACCCGGTGGCAACCCCTTCGAACACCCCGGAGAGCAGCTCCACATGGTCAGCCTCGCTGCGAGCCGTGACAATGCTCGACTGCCCCGGGCGGCGGCGGTCAAGTTCATGCTGAATAAACGCCTCGTCAAGCGGCAAACCGGCCGGCACACCGTCAAGCACGCCGCCGATGGCGGGGCCGTGGGACTCACCAAATGAAGTCAATCTGAGCAGAGTTCCAAAAGTATTCATTTTGCCAGCTCTTTCTTTACCAGTTCAAAAGTTTCCTCCGGCGGGAGTTCGCGCTCGATCCGCACCGTAATGTCCGCGATCTTTGCATAAGCCGGGCGACGCCCGGCACACTGACGCGCAAATTCGGCTTGCGGGTCGGCGCACCCGGCAAGAAACGGCGGCAGCCCCTCCGCCGCAATCCTGAGATAGGCCATATCAACCGCCACGTCAAGATAGACCACCCGCCCCAGACTCCCCAATAATTCGCGGCTGACCAAAGGGTTGACCGGCACACCGCCGCCCAACGCCACCGAGTACGCCCCAAGGTTTCGCCCGGCTAAACAACTCACCGCCCGTGCTTCCAGACGGCGAAACTCATCCGCCCCGACCCGTTTATAAAGTGCGCGCACCGTCTCTCCGGCGTCGGCGAATTTCAGAAGTTCGTCGTCGGTATCGGCAAAAGTCAAATCAAAATGCACCGCGGCCAGCTTGGCCATCGCGGTCTTGCCGCAATGCTTGATGCCGCAAAAAACCAGACCGCGACTTTCTGCGCCGTCCGTCATGGATCACATCACCGAATCCGGGCGCACGATCTGAGTACCCACGCCACGGTCGGTAAAAATCTCAAGCAGCAGCGAGTAGCGCACCCGGCCGTCGATCAAGTGAACCTTGTTGATCCCGGCGTCGAGAGCTTCAACGCAGCTGCGTATCTTGGGCAGCATACCGCCGGAAAGCACCCCGTCTTTGATGAGTCCGTCGATCTCGTCGGTACAGATGGTCGGTATCACGGACGTCGGGTCGGAGCAATCGCGCAGCACACCCGGCACGTCGCTCATAAAAACCAGCTTGCGCGGATGAAGAGCGCGGGCGATACAGCAGGCGGCGCGGTCGGCGTTGATGTTGTAAACGCAGCCGTCTTCGGCTCCGATACCCAGCGGAGTCACCACCGGAATAAATCCGGCCTGAAGCGCGTCCATGATCGGAGCGACGTTAACGCCGGTCACTTCTCCGACAAAGCCGACATCCTGCCCCTCGCCGGTCACCGGATCGACCGAAAGGGTGCGTTTTGCCTTGAGGATCTTTTTGCCGGAAATACCGCGCAAACGGCCGCCGGCCAGCTCGCCCAGCCTCACCAGCTCGGTATTGACCTGATTATGGAGAACATCATCGACGATGCGGATAGTCCGTTCGCAGGTATAGCGCAATCCATTGACAAAGCGAACCGGGATTTCCTGTTTTTTGAGTTCGGCGGAAATGGCTTTCCCGCCGCCGTGCACCACCACCGGCAGTATGCCGATAGCTTCGAGCATCACAATGTCGCGCATGGTGCCGGCGACCAGATCGGGATCCTCCATCGAGCTGCCGCCGAACTTGACGACAATGATGGACCCGCGAAATTTCTGGATATATGGAAGAGCCTCGGTAAGCACCTCCGCTTTGCGAATAAGATCCTGCATAATTTATTCCTTAGTTAGTCGGTTATGTAAAAGTCGATTTTTCTATTTAGATGATGCAACAAGGCCGACGCGTACTTGAGTACGCGAGGCTGAAGTTAACTATATATAAATAAAAAAGCGACTGTAACCCCGTCCTTTTCGTTTTGTTCTTTTCCAGGCTCCATGCCGGGAAATATATATGTTTTATTCAAAAACTTGCAATTTTAGTTTTCAATTTTGTGCGACTTACACCCTCTTTTGAGCGTCTTTGGCGTCAACTTCAAACTCGTGTACTTGAGTACACGTCGCTTTTGTTTCCTAAAAGCCCTCTCAAAATAGGGTTTTGCATAACCGACTAGTTATTTCGGAAAATTATTTCATAGATTAATGTTGTATGCCGGAAGCGATTTTTCAAGTCGCTCCGGCAATTATTTCGCACATTAACCCTGACGGAGCTGGTCGAGCCGCCGCTCGCAAACGATCATCAGTATCTGATCGAGAATAAGCCGCATGTCGCCTTCCATGATCTTGGGCAGGTCAAACGAGCTGACGTTGAAACGGTGATCTGTCACCCGGTTCTGCGGGAAGTTATATGTACGGATACGCTCGGAACGGTCACCGGTACCGACCTGCGACCGCTTGTCGGCGGCGAGTTTGTCGGCTTCGGCGCGCTGCTCGATCTCAAGCAGCCGGGCGTAAAGAATACGCAGTGCGATTTCCTTGTTGCGGTGCTGCGACTTTTCCTGCTGGCTGGCCACCGACATGCCGGTCGGTATATGGGTGACGCGCACCGCCGAGTCGGTAGTATTCACGCACTGTCCGCCGGGGCCGCTGGAGCGAAAAACGTCAAAACGCAGGTCTTCAGGGCGGATATTAAGCTCGACCTCCTCGGCCTCGGGCATCACCGCGACAGTGATGGTCGAGGTGTGGATGCGCCCGCCGGCCTCGGTTTCGGGTACCCGCTGCACGCGATGAACGCCGCTCTCGTATTTCATAAGCGAATATACGTCTTCTCCGGAGAGAGAAAACGACACGTCCTTGACGCCGCCGAGGTCGGTTTCGCTGCTGTCGAGTATTTCGACTTTCCAGCCCTCTTTTTCCGCAAAGTGCAGATAAGCGCGAAACATTTCTCCAGCGAAAAGAGCGGCTTCGTCGCCGCCGGCCGCCGGTTTGATCTCGACAATGATATTTTTGGAATCGTTGGGCTCCGGAGGCAGCAGCGAAATCTGAATAGCGCCCTCCAGCTCGGCGGCGCGTTTTTCCAGCGTCGCGATGTCGGCCTCGGCCAGTTCGCGCAGCTCGGCGTCGCTCTCGGAGGCCATAAGTTCGCGGTTGTCCGCGATGTCATGCAGATCCTTGACCCACTCGTCGAACCGGTCAAACAAATGCTCAAGCTTGCGCAGCTCCTGCGACAGACCGCGCAGCTCGGCCGGCTTGCCGAATACGGCGGGATCGGCCAGCGAACACTCGATCTCGCTCTTGCGTGCGCGCAAATTGTTCACATACGATGAAATATCTTCCGGTGTCATACGGACATCTCCCTGCTAAACAAAAAATGGCTTGCCGTGCGGCAAGCCATCTTTCAGCGGAATCCCGCTCAACCCTGCTGTTTGCTGTAACGGCGGTTGAACTTATCGATACGACCCGCCGTATCGACAAACTTCTGCTTGCCGGTAAAGAACGGGTGGCACTTGGCGCAGATACCGACCTTGTAATCCGGCCGGGTGGATTTGA
>JAQVVK010000193.1 GCA_028698975.1 Victivallaceae bacterium | reverse complement strand
CGGTGCGCCTCATAGAAAAATTCAGTCTGCAACCTGTCCGCTTCCAAACGTGCAAGTTAATCGCCATAAGTTACACGCTCAAAGCAGAAACCGCGAATGTCAGCTATTTATCATACCATCTCCTTTTTACCGTTGAGTTACAACTGCTTTTCCTGAAAACATTTATTGGATATTATGAAATGATCCTGCTGGTGGCCAAGGTTATCGAACGAAATTCATTTCCATACAGCGGCGACTCCCCCGGTCTGGTTTTGCGTACCGCGCTGTAAAAGTGATAAAGAACTCCATTATAACGCAATACCGAGGCCTTGTGAGCATGAAGTTCATCCAGATCGCCGGCGTTGCCGCACGAAAGCAATGGCTCCTTAAACTTCTCCCAATGGATAAGATCGTCCGACCAGGCCAGCCCCTCCTGGGCGTGTTCGCCATTGTAACCGAAATAGAAATTCAGCCACTTTTCGCCGTCGCGGACAATGCAGGGGTCGGAAACAAAACGACTGTCCCAGCCGCCCGGCGTGACCCGCAATACCGGATTATCCGACATCCTGCGCCAATGAAGCAGGTCATCGGAGACCGCGATCCCGGTTTGTTCCAGCCAGACTTTGGTTTTATCCTCGTCGCGGGCGTTGTAAAGCATCACATAGTGGCCGTCTTTTTCCACGACAGCCCCGCGATACAGGCCGCCCGACTCCCATTTTGCTCCGTCTTTCCATGAGAACACCGGCGACGGAAGCCGTTGCCAATGTTTGAGATCCTCATCTTCGCAAAAGGCAAAAGACATTTCCGCCGGACCGTTTTCATACCCTTTGCCGGGATACGAGTGATAGAGCAGCCAGTATTTACCGTCGATCTTCTTAAGTTCCGAGATTTTCGAGAGAGAATCATCCTGACGGATTATCCAGCCTCCCGCCGCGCCGACCGAGTCCCAGCGGCTTGAGCCCGCCAGCCGATCCAGCACCAACCCGTAGAAATGCCAGTCAAGCAGGTCGTCGGAAACCGCCAACGCCGTGCGATAACCGATGCCGTCAAAACCGATATGAAGCATGAAAAAACGGTTGTTATGCCGGAACACAAACGGGCAATCCACCGATATGGCGTTGTAATCGCCGGCAACCCCCGACCCGGACAACAGGCTTTTATTGCAGCGAACCGGGGTTTGGTAATCGGAAAAACGCATAATTATCCACCTTTGCTATTTCGCCGGAAACAGATCGATCAAGGCTTCCGCATAAATCTTCATTCCCTGCGACAGCGGATGATTGATATAGTTGGTCGTAATGGTCAGAAACGGTATCCCCTGCCGCCAAAGCCGGCCAAACCGGGCGGACACATCGGCACAGGCGATGTTGTTCTCGTTGGCGAAGTTGCGCAGCAGCTCCACATATTTCCGGCGGTCGCGGTCGATGTTTTTCTGTCCGGCCGGGGTCTCCATGCCGTCAAGCAGAAGATAACTCGGCGCAATCACGATCCACTCCGAGCCGACCGTCGCCAGATCCTCCCGGATGCGGTTGTAATTATTGTCGAACTGCGGAGAACGGTGCCACGAGTCGTTGATGAATTCAGACACCACCAGATCGGCTTTGACCCCCAGCACCTTTTCGGCGTAATTGTGGGGTTGACCAGCCGGAACGGCAAAGTAACTGTCGGTGTTGCGGCCACCCCACGCCTCGGTTATTATTTCAATATCCGCATACGGGAAACGCTGTTTAAGAAGCTCTGCAAACTGATTCTGGTAACGCATGGCCGGGTCGCTGATGAACCGGCCGTCGGTAATGCTGTCGCCCCAGAAAATAATGCGCACCTTTTCGCCGTCGCGCAGTTTTTTCATCGTCTTGGGGAAAAGTTTATCGCCGACCGGAGCAAGTTTTACCGGGTAACCGGTTTCCTGCACCGGATAGAAGTTATCCTCGCTGAGGCGATCCTGTTTGCCGGCAAAAAACAGATTGGCCACCCGGGTCTCGCCGGGCTGTTCCGCCGGAAATTCCGGCCGTGACGCCGCCGCAACACCCTTGCGGTAAACGATTTTGCCGTCCTTGAGAAACAGTGAATCCACACGCAGCTTGGTGTGTTTGTAGTCAAGAAACACCGGCTGATTTTCCCCGATGCGCCCGTCGGCGAGACGGCCGACGGTACCCCAGAAATCATCCTGCTGGTAATCCTTGCCGCGCTCATAGATGACCGCGCTGTCATCGGAAGCCGATTTTACGACCAGCGAGGAGGGCACAAAAAGCCCCGGCGTCGTACAGCCGTTGAATACTCCGTTGAGTTTTTCGCCGCGTTCCCAGCCGCCGGCTTTGGGATTGAACGTCCGCAGTTTATTATGCTGTTCATTTTTGACGTCAAAGATTTCCAGTGGATCGATATCGACTTGCCCTGAAACGTTTTCGCCGTTTGTCAGCGGCACGTCAATATTGAGTTTCCATTCTCCGGCCAAAGCAAGTCTCGCCGGGACGCGCAGGTTTTTGGGCAGGGCCGATTTCAGCTCCGAGGAGGTCGGGGTAGGGGCGTCGCCCTGAAGCGTGACAGTACGCAGCCGGACATTGTCGAGCCGGAAAACGCCTCCCGAACGCTGAATGCCGATCTGGATTTGCACCGCATCGACATTCTTGGGCATTTCCACCTTGACCTGGGCATCCTTGTAGCCGTAGGTGCCGTAGGTCTTGGGGGCTTCGTTCCAGCTCTGTTTGCCGTCGGCGGTACGATAATAAAGCGAAAGTTTCGGCCCCAAAAAGCTTTTTTCCGGTTTGGTCAGATTTTCACCGCTGATCTTGGCGTCGAGGATGACCGTCTTGCCGCTGACCCGCGCCGGATCGATCACCGTGGTGAGCAGAATTTGCTTGTCCGGCGTGCCGGTGAAACGCACGCAGTATGTGCCGTCAACTCCCTTTTGTTCGTAATAAGAACTTTGAGTCGTGAAACAACTGCGCCCCGGAACACCGTCAAAATCTTCAAATAGAACAGTTTGCCCGGAAACCGCCGCGGTTCCGATTATCACGGCAGTCGCTGCCGCCACCCCTTTTTTCATATCGTCGCCCTCCTTTTTATTGGTTGTAAATTCAACTTGGGTTATCGCCCACAGGCGAAATACATCTTTTCTGCCGTACACCAGATCGATTTCGGCCGCCGCCGGAGCAAGTCCGGATTTAGCCGATTCAAACGGGAAATCCTCGGTCATGACTTCTCCCGGAGCAAGTTTGCCGACGCTGCGGCGCATGACCCCCGAAACACAGAAAAACGGCAGACGCAGCGATATTTCGATATTTTGGGCGGTTTCCGCGCCGCAATTCTCGATAAGCAGCCTCGCTTTGCCGGCGGCCGGGTCGACATACAGCCCCGCTTTTAATTGCGGCAACTCCTTTGACTCGGCCAATGCTCTGGCGCGATTGCCGCGATTTGAATACAACACAATCTTTTGCGGCATTGCCATGGTGTGAGCCAGCGTGAAGTACCGGTCTCCGCATTTTCCCGTCAGAGGAGCGGCGTCGCCCAAAGCCGCCGGAGTGGGGCCGGTAAGACGGAA
>JAQVVK010000038.1 GCA_028698975.1 Victivallaceae bacterium | reverse complement strand
GTGTGCTCTTCCGATCTGCCGTCAATGGGATCGATAATCCAGCAAAAACGGGTCGCGTCACCACTTTTGCCGTATTCTTCGCCAAAAATGCCGTGATCCGGGTACTGTGCGAGGATTCGCGTTGTTATCAAACGCTCCACCGCTTTATCGGCGGTGGACACCAGATCGCGCGGAGTGCTTTTGGCGTCGACATCAAAATGCTTGTCGTCTTCAAAATAACTCACCGCCTCGCGGCCGGCGTCACGCGCCAGAGAAACCATAAAATCAATGAACTCCATCTTTCTCCATTTTCCAGTTACACACGCATTGAAAACTCGCATCCGCAAAAATTTTGCAGATAAAAGCCATATTGCTTCGCCAATTCGCGTCCCTGTCGGAACCCGTCTTTCTTCTTAAAATCCCACTCTTCGAAATTGGTGTACCGACCGCCGACCTCAAACAACGTCGCGCTGCATTTGTGCGGGCTGACGGTCAAGGTGGTAGTAAAATTCAGTCCGCGCCGCTCCGCAAACCCGGCGGCCCGCCCCAGCGACCACGCAAAACAACCATGGCAGCGAAGTCCGCGCTCCGGCTCATGCTCCAAGCCGGCGGCCACGGCGGCCAGCCATGCCGCATGATTGTAAGGATCGACCTCCAAAACCAGCCCGTATATCGCGGAAAGCCGGCGCACCGACTCCAGCCGCCGCTCGAATTCGGCGGCGGTGGCGATATTTGAGTTTGAGTAAAACAGCACGGGACGGCGGCCGGCCTCGATCAACCGCCCGACGCAACCGGCCGCGCAGGGAGCGCAGCAGACGTGAAGTAATATATCGCTCATCGGTCAGTATTTGCGATGCAAACCTATGACGCGCCCCTGTATCTGCACATCGGAGGCGGTATAGATTTGCACCTTGAACTCGGCATTGGCCGGGCGCAGCTCGATCTTGCCGTCGTTGCGCGGAAAGAAACTTTTCACCGTCACCTCGTCGCCGCGTACAAGCGCGACCACGATGTCGCCGGGGCGCGGACGGCCGTTTTGACGGGCGACAATCACAATATCGCCCTCGTAAATGCCGAGATCGCGCATGCTTTCGCCGCGCACCCGGAGCGAAAATACATCTTCGGGGGCGACGCCGTTGAGCATCGCGTCCTCGACGCAGACTTCGCCCTCGCGCAACTCGGAACTTTCGGTCGGGAGTCCGGCGGTGACCCGCCCCAGAAGCGGCACCATAAACGCGCCGTGCGGAGCCATGCGGCCGCCCAAGCCGCGGCGCGAAGCCAGACTTATGCTGCGCGCCTTGGAGCTGCGGGATAGCTGTTTCTTGCGCTGCAATGCGCGCAAATGGGCAAACACGGTCGAAGTCTTGATGTCAAAATTATCCGCGATCTCGTAGACGGTCGGGGCCATGCCCTCGCGTTCGAGAAAATCCTCGATGAAATCAAGGATTTTTTTCTGTTTTTCGGTAAGTTCCTTCATGGGATCACCTCACCGGCCGTTCATCACGCCGGAACCGGCCAGCACCGGCTTGCCGTCGATCTGGCCGACGCGCACCATGTAGAGAATATCGCGCCGTGCGACTTCATCGTCATGCCCCGGCTTCGACGACTTTTTTTCGAACGAGAACTTCCAGACAAAATCGCGCACCAGCGGTTTTTCGAGTTCGCAGACATATTCGATGCTCTTGAGTTCGCCGAAGTATTTGCGATACTGCTCAACCGTGCGGTCAAACGTTTCGCGGTTGACCGTCTTGCGGCTGGCTTCCGGGATCATCGGCTCAAATTTGGCATAGTCGCCCGACTGCATGCCTTTTGCGAACGCATCGATATAGTTTTGCGCAAGCATCTTGGCCACCGCGCTGTCGCCGACCGGCTCGACAACCGGAAGTTTCTCCGCCTTTTCGCCGTCGGAACCATTTTCCGCCGAGCGACACCCCATTACCGTCACCAGCACCGCGGCGATAACCGCAATCGAAATAAACCTCATAGCAATACCTCCTATTTCTGACACTTCGGACAATAAAATGAACTGCGTCCGCCGAGGCGGACGATCTTGATGGCACTGCCGCACACCGGGCATACGCCGCCGCGTTTGCCGTAAATCAAAAGCTCGCGGGCGAACTTGCCCTCCGAACCGTCAACATTGAGAAAATCCGAAATCGTACTGCCGCCCATTTCGATCGAGCGAAGCAGTATCCGCTTGGCCTCACGCACCAGGCGGTCGCATTCCGGGCGGGTCAAGGCTCCGGCGACGCGTTCCGGCGAAATCCCTGCGGCGAAAAGGGTTTCGGTCGCATAAATGTTGCCGATGCCGACCACCACCGAGTTGTCCATTATAAAATTTTTGACACACCCGGAACGGCGGCGCGACGCTTTCCACAGGAATTCGCCGTCGAACATGGCGTCAAGCGGCTCCACCCCCAGACCGGCCAACTCCGGCGGCCACCCGGTGGCGCGGTCGATCGAGCAGACCTTGAACAGACTGAAACGCCGGGTGCACTCAAACTTGAAAATCATGCCATCCGAAAGATGGATAAAAAGATGCTCATGTTTGCGTTTCGGCGTGCCCGGCGGCTCCACCCTGACCACGCCCGACATGCCAAAGTGCATGAGAAACGCCCGTCCGTCGGACAGACCGCACACCAGATAACGCCCCCGCCTCCGCACGTCGGTGATGGTCAACCCCTCAAGGCGAGCCGTCAAAAGCGGAGTAAGCGGCTCCCGCATGGCGGGCGAAAACACTTCGACCCGGCAAACACTTCGACCCGGCAAAAATTTAGAAAGAGCCCGACCGATATTTTCAGCTTCCGGTAATTCCGGCATTTCAAAAATAACTCCTGTTTCTTATTCTTTATATTATACACCGGACAATATTTAAAATCAAGAGTATTCGATTATTTTTAAGTGTATTTCGACCGTTGGTTTCCTCCGGATGCGCGGCGGCCTCCCCGTGTTGTTTTTACCTCAAACAAGCCGAATCACCCGGTGGCAAACGATTTACGTCTTGCTTTTTTTCAAGCCAAAATTGCGTCCGCGCACTTGAGAATGGCGACAATGCGTGATATATTATATCATGGGAAATATCTTGAGTTTTTCAACCCGAAGGATCGATATGTATCGAATGTCGCCGCCAGTATGTTTCCGTCTTCTTCTTTTTACCGCCGCTTTGACCGCATTGCTGGTCACCGGTTGTTCCGATGAATCGGCCGCCACGGTCGATCAAACTTCAGTGTTACAGGGTGCCGAGCAGTGCACTATGCCCGGAAAGGATTTCAAAAAGGTGCTGCGCGTCGAGTTGTCCGGCCCCAAAGAATCCGGGCTTCTGGGCGGCAAAGGCGGCCGGCTCCCCGCCGTCGGCGTCAAGGTGCGCTTCGAAGTGGACCACGATTCAGACCTCGTCATCAACCCGGCCGAAGCAGTTACCGACGGCGGCGGCATGGCCGAGACCCGGATCAAGGCCGGCAAAAAGACCGGCGACCAGTACATAAAAGTTATTCCGGAGGGATACCCGGACAAGGCGATTTCGGTCAGGTTCGTTTCCGGCATGGAAACGCTGGGCGACAATCGCGAACTCAAAGCCGGCAGCACCGCCCCGCAGCCGGTCGGCGTAAAACTGATGCGCGGCGACGGCAAGCCGGCGGTCGGCGTACCGGTTTATTTCAGCGTGCGGGCGACCGCCGAGGGCGCGCGTACCGCCACGGTAGTGGCCACTCCGACCGCGATCACCAATGCCGACGGCATTGCCTCGACCGAGATCAAACTCGGCAAAAAAACCGGTATTTACAATATCGGCGTCGAAGTCTCCGACCCGGATTCCGGATTTGTGGTGCGCGACAAAAGCATAAGACTGCTCGGCTTCAATCCGACCGCGGTGATCATTGCGGTGCTGGGCGGGCTTGCGCTCTTTATCCTCGGCATGAAGATGATGGGCGAAGGCATTCAAAAGGTGGCCGGCGAAAATATGCGCCGGATACTCCAGTTCTTTGCCGGAAACCGCTTCGTCGCGGTGCTGGCCGGCATGCTGGTAACCGCCGTGATACAAGCCTCCGGCGCAACCACCGTTATGGTGATCGGCTTCATCAACGCCGGGTTGCTCAATCTGGTGCAGGCGATCGGCATTATTTTTGGTGCAAATATCGGTACGACGGTGACCGCGCAGATAATCTCGTTCAATCTGTCCGGGCTGGCTCTGCCGGCGGTGACTTTAGGTTTTTTAATGACGCTGTCCAAACGGCGCACCGTTTCGGGATGGGGCGAGGCGGTGCTCGGCTTCGGGCTGCTTTTCTTCGGCATGATGCTGATGTGCGACGAACTCAAAACGCTGGGCGACCTGCCCAGCTTCGTAAGATTCTTCCAGGTGTTTGACTGCAAACCGCTCACCCCGGGCGGCATGATGCCGTTCGGAGCCATTTGGGGAGCCATCGCCATCGGCATGCTGGCCACGATTATGATCCAATCAAGTTCAGCGGCAATGGGCGTGGTGCTCGCGCTGGCGGCCGGCGGACTGGTCAACTTCTACACTTCGGTGCCGCTTATGATCGGCACCAACATCGGTACGACGCTGACCGCATTGGTTGCGGCGTTCGCCGCCAACCGGGTGGCCAAACAGGCGGCCTTGGCGCACATGCTGTTTAACCTGTTCGGCGCGGCTCTGATGATCGCGCTCTTCTACATTCCGTACGGGGCCGAAAACACCCCGGTGTTCCTCTACTTCGTCAACTCGATCACACCGGGCAACGCCTTTGCGCCGGTGCCGCAAAACATCGAACGCCACATCGCCATGGCCCACACGTTCTTCAACGTGGCGGTGGTGCTGGTGCTGCTGCCGTTTATCCGGCAGTTTGCCTGGGTCTGCAACCGTCTGCTGCCGATCACGGCCAAGAGCGACGTCAAGATCACGCTGCTGGAGCCGGGGTTGTTGAAAACGCCGTCGGTCGCGCTGAAGCAATCCTTGCGTGCGGTGCGGCTCATGGTTTCCGATTCATGGAAGATGATCGACGAGGCGGTAAACACCCACTTCCTCAAACTCGACCTTGACAAGGATCAACTGGCCGCGCTCGAGGAGGCCGAGCAGGGCATTGACCGCATGCAGGCGGATGTCACCGCATATCTGGTCAACCTGACCAGACAGCAGTTGACCGAAAACCAGTCCGATCTGGTGCCGCTTCTCATGCACTGCACCAACGACGCCGAGCGCATTGCCGATCACTGCGCCAACATAATTCAGCTGGCCGAAAGGCTGGCCAAGAGTGACAAGAAGCTCTCCGACTCCGGCAAGCGCGACATAAAAAAGATGTGGAAGGCGGTCAACGACGAGGCCAAATATGTCATCGCGGCACTCGACACCGACAGCAAATCGGTCATCAAGAGCGCGATGAAGGAGGAGTTGAAACTCAATCAGCTGGCCAACGAATTCGAGGAGCAGCATATAGCGCGGCTCCGCAAGGGCAACTGCACGATGACCAACGGCATTATTTTCATCGAAATGCTGGGCGAGCTTGAAAAGGTGGGCGACCACCTCTGCAACATTGTGGAACGCACTCACAAAATACAAAAACATTGCGCAGAGCTGTAATAAATCATGCGGACAATCGAATACAAAACCATCGTTGAAGCCGCCGCCGCACTGTGCGGCAAGGCCGCGTTTGATCTGCCGGACGATGTGCTGGCCAAACTGGGCGAATGCGCAAATGCCGAGCAAAGCGAGCTTGGCATCGACTTTTTCAACCAATATTTGGAAAATGCTAAAATCGCCTCCAGCGAACACATGCCGCTCTGCCAGGACACCGGGTTCGCGGTATGGTTTGTGTCAATGGGGCGCGATGTGGTGCTCGATCGCGGATTGATTCAGGACGCGCTCAACGAAGGCACCGCCATCGGATACAAGAAATTCTTTCTGCGCAAGTCCATCGTGAGCGATCCACTGTTTGACCGCAAAAACACCTTTGACAACACTCCGGCAATCGTGCATTTGGTTCAAACCGACGGCGACCGGATCAAACTTACACTCGCCCCCAAGGGCGGCGGATCGGAAAACATGAGCGCGCTCCGTATGCTCAAGCCGTCGGAGGGACGGGCCGGTGTGGTTAAATTTGTGGTTGACTCGGTGATTTCGGCCGGCGGCAACCCCTGCCCGCCCACGGTGGTCGGCGTCGGTATCGGCGGCACGATGGAGATGACTTCCGAGCTGGCCAAGCGGGCATTGCTTCGCAATCTGGGAGAACCCAACCCCGATCCCCGCTATGCCGAGCTGGAGCAGGAAATACTTGCCAAGATCAACGCCTCCGGGGTCGGCCCGCAAGGGCTGGGCGGAGCCATTACAAGCCTTGCGGTGCATATCGAATTTCATCCCTGCCACTTGGCCAGTTTGCCGGTGGCGGTCAATCTTAACTGCCATGCGGCGCGACATGCCGAGGTGACGCTGTGAAAGAAGCCAGACATATAACCGCGCCGTTTGACGAGGCGACCGTCCGCAGTCTCAAGGCGGGCGACCGGGTGCTGTTGTCCGGAGTCATCTGTACCGGGCGCGATGCGGCGCACAAGCGTTTCAACGATCTGCTCAATGCCGGTAAACCGCTGCCGGTCGAGCTTCGCGATCAGGTGATCTATTTTGTCGGCCCCTGCCCCGCGCCTCCGGGAAAACCGATCGGCAGTGCGGGGCCGACCACCAGCGGCCGCATGGACGGCTGGTCGCCGCGGCTGATCGCCGAGTGCGGTCTGCGCGGCATGATCGGCAAGGGTTCGCGCAACGCCGCGGTGATCGAGGCGATGAAAAAACATGGAGCCGTATATTTTGCGGCCACCGGCGGAGCGGGTGCGTTGATCGCGCGCTGCATACGCAAATGCGAAGCGGCGGCTTTCCCGGAGTTGGGTCCGGAAGCGGTCTATCGGCTTGAAATCAAGGATTTCCCACTGGTGGTGGCTATTGACGCCGCCGGTGATTCATTGTATAAATAGTCGGTATGCGATTGAAAAGGAATGCAGTCAATCATGCCTCGTCAAAACTTCATAAGCGATAAACTGCTCGACATGGGCGACCGGCTTAAACGCAATTATGCGGAAGCCAACGGTCAGGAACTTCCTGCGGAAAAGCCGGTAAGACCGGCCCCGTCCGCCGGGGAAGGCGACGCCGAGAGCGCGCGTATCGGCCGCGAGCTGGCCGAACACATCGTGCGCGATCAGGCCAAGGTGGCCGCCGGGCTGGAGGAGTGCGAATTGCGTCACAAGGAGCTGGTACGCTTCCAGACCGTTCTAAATGAATTGGCGGCGGCGCAGGCGGAGCAATCCGCTCAAGGCGACCGTCGCCGCGAGCTGGAGCAACTCCGCATCAAATACTTTGCCGCCGCCGGCCGGGTCGACGCCGTTGCCGGAGCAGGCGCGACCGTCATGCCCGCCCGGGTGGACGCCTCGTATCAACCCCATGCGGAATGGCGTCGTTATCTGCCGGTCGCAATCGCGGTGGCACTTGGCGCGTTGCTGGTGGCGGCGGCCATCTTAATCGCGTTCCGCTGAAATGAACCAATCCAACGAAATGCTTCTGGAGAAGGGGCGGATCATCACCGTCACCGCCTCCATCGAAAACCGCATGACCGCGCTGGGAGCAACCGGCACCGGTCTGCGGGAAAAGACCGAATCGCTCAAATCGAAGCTTTCGGCGGCGGCGATCCGCAATTCCGGCTACCTCGGCATGCTTCGCAACCGGGTGGCACACGAGCCGGAAGCAACCCTCACCGACGAGGAGATCGCCAACTTTACCAATGCGGCTGATTCTTTGCTTGACGAGTTGGAAAAACTCTCCGGCCCGGCGGCGGCGGCGGTTGCCGCCGGCATACCACCCGCGGCTCAAGTCGACACCCCGCTATTTGCGACGGCGGACGATGACGACCAGGATGACGATCCTCCGCCCGTCGAGGAAAAACATCACCACCGCCGTCATCGCACCCTGCTGGAAAAATTAGCTTTCCTGCCGGGAATACATCTGGTTTTTGCGCTGGTACTCTTGGGGCGGTCACTGCGTCGGGCGGCGGCTTATCTGGTGCTGGCGATTACAGAGTGCGCCGCAATATGGCTGATCGCGGTCGGGTTCCAAAAGAACAACCGGCCGCTCCTCATTGCCGCCGCCGTCACCGGGGCGGTCTGTTATCTGGGAGGAGTGATCGACCGCCACTACCGCCACAGAAATCTGCCGCTGGCTCTGGCCGCCATTCCGGGAGTGCACATCATTTACGCATGCGTTTGCGCGGTGATGCACACTGCGCCGGTGGAATTTCTCGGAGCGGCGGCGATCGGCGCGACATTCACCGTGTCGGTTTACTTCTGGACTTCCGGCGAACGCGAACTGTCATTGTTTTTTCTTGCGGCAAGCTGTCTCACCGCGCAGATTGCGACAAAACGACGTTGATTGCGCGCAGAATCAGCATATATTGTTTATAGTGCCATTTTCAAGAGAGGAGTTTCCCATGTCCGCATCATTTGACGAAATCAAAGAGCATCTCAACCGAAGCGACCGTTTCTGTATTTACAACAAGATGAAAATCACGGTAATAAAGCTCGGCTATGCCGAAGCGGTACTGCCGATCAGTGAAAATACATTCAACGGCCTGAACACCGTTCAGGGAGGAGCGATCTTCACATTGTCGGATTTCGCCTTTGCCGGAGCCGCCAATTCATACGGCGCTCCGACGGTGGCCATGAATGCGTCGTTTTCGTTTATCCGGCCGGGAGTGGGCAAGGAGTTGAAAGCGGTCGCCAGTATCGTGCACCGCGGCCGCCGCACCGCGGTCTGCGACGTCGATGTCTGGAGTGACGACGGCAAACAGGTGGCGCACGGCACTATAACCGGATTCATACACGAGGGCCAGTTCTAACACATTCTTTTTTTTCAAGGAGGGGGCATGAGGAAAACACAATTCAACGTCACTGGTATGCATTGTGCGGGCTGTGCCGCCAATATTGAAAAAGCTCTCGCCAAAACTCCCGGCGTGACTTCGGCCTACGTCAATTTTGCCGCCTCGAAACTCGCGGTCGAGTACGATGAATCCCAACTCGACGACGCCTCGATAAGCGCCGCCGTCCAAAAGGCGGGCTACAACGCTTCTCCGGCAAAAGAAAACCAACCTCCCCCCGAAATCTCCTCCGGCTACGAGGGGTGGCGGCTTGCCGTGGCTTTGACCTTCAGTGTGATGCTCGCCTATGTCGCCATGCACCGCATGCTGAATCTACCCTTTTTCGACCTTGCCGACCACACATGCGGCTGGATTCAACTTGTACTGCTAATCCCGGTGATGGCGGCGGGAATCGGTTTCTTCAAACGCGGCCTCCCGGCTCTGCTGCGCGGCGCGCCGGACATGGATTCTTTGATCGCATTGGGTTCGGGCGCGGCGGCGATTTACAGCGTCGCCCTCTTTGCCGCCGGTTCGGAGCATCTCTACTTTGACACCGCCGCCATGATCGTTTCGCTTATCATGCTCGGCAAATATCTTGAAGCTCGTTCACGCCGGCGGGCCGGCGGAGCGATCCGCGCCCTGCTGGAGCTGGCTCCGCCGCAGGCCGTGCGGGTTACTCCGCAGGGCGACGAGATTATCCCGGCCGGGGAGATCAAACCGGGCGACAGGCTGCGCATACGCCCCGGCGACCGGATCCCGGCCGACGGAGTGGTTTTTTCGGGGGTGACCTCAATCGATGAATCCATGCTCACCGGGGAACCGCTTCCGGTTGAAAAACAAGCCGGGGCCAAACTCACCGGAGGCTCGCTTAACCGCAATGGATCCATTATAATGACCGCCGAACGCACCGGTGACGACACGGTACTTTCCGGCATCATCCGCATGGTCGAAACCGCACAGGGGTCGCGGCCGCCGATCGCCCGGCTGGCCGACGCGGTAAGCGGGTGGTTTGTCTGGGGGGTGATCGGCGCGGCGCTGCTGACATTCATTTTGTGGATGGCCTTTTCCGACATCGGGTTTGCCGCCGCGTTGAACTTCACCTTGTCGGTACTGGTGATCGCCTGCCCCTGCGCATTGGGGCTGGCCACACCGATCGCGCTTATCGTCGGCATCGGCGAGGGAGCGCGTCACGGCATATTGATACGCGACGGGGCCGCGCTGGAAAACGCCTGCCGCCTCGGCACCGTAGTGTTTGACAAGACCGGCACGCTCACCTGCGGCAAACCGGAAGTCACCTCGATCAGGACATTGCCCGACTCCGGCGCGACCGGCGACGAGATCGCGGCGGCGGCGGCGGCGGCGGAAGCCAATTCCAGTCATCCTCTGGCCGAGGCCATCGTTTCCTATGCCAAGGCAAAAAATCTTAAATTCAAAGAGGTCAACGACTTCGAATATCTTCCGGGCTTGGGGTTGCGCTGCCGGATCGCCGGCCGCGTCTGGGTGTTTGGCAACGCCAGAATGATGAAAAATTCCAAGGTGACGTTTCCGGCCGAACTCAGCGAAGTAAACCAAGGTCTTTCGGCGGTTTTCGCCGCGGTTGACGGCCAGCCGGCCGGGCTGATCGAGGTGGGCGACCGGGTCAACTCCGACGCCGCCCCGGCGGTGGCCGCCCTGCGCCGTCTGGGGCTTCGCACGGTCATGCTCACCGGAGACAACAAAGCAACCGCGGTTTCTCTGGCCCGCAACCTTGAGATCGACGAATGCCGCGCCGAACTGCTGCCCGGTGACAAAGTGCGCGAAATCAAACGTCTTCAGCACGAGTCGGGTCGCCGCAAAGTTGCGATGACCGGCGACGGCATCAACGACGCCCCGGCTCTGGCGGCGGCCGACATCGGCATCGCGGTGGGAGCCGGTTCCGCCGCCGCGCTGGAAGCCGCCGACATGGTGCTCGTAGGCGGCGACCTCAACAAAGTGGCCGGAGCCATCGAGTTAAGCCGCAACACCATGCGGATAATCAAGGAAAATCTGTTTTGGGCGTTCTTTTACAACGCGCTGGGCATACCGCTGGCGGCCGGGGTGTTTTTTGCTCTGTTCGGCGGGCCGGTTCTAAATCCGATATTCGGCGCGGCGGCCATGGCGGCAAGTTCGGTGACGGTGGTGCTCAACGCGCTCAGGCTGAGGTCATTCAAATTGCGTTCGATCAGAACTTCGAGCGTCGCCGCGGCAGACGCCGGTAAGTGATCCGTCCACGGGCGGAGCGATCGACGCCCGAGGCAAAAGTGACCATATCGGCCGCCGCCACCGCGATATTTTGAGCCAAAATCTGGCGGGCGGCCGGGGTCACCCCATCCTGCGGATCGGCTTCGCGCACCAGAGTAAACGACCGGTCGCTCTTGAGGTAAACCAGCCCCCACCCCATCGCGATTTCGCCCGGCTCGACCAAACCCTCCGGCACGGCAAGATAGCAGTAATCGGCCACGCCGGTGCGACGGATATTCTCAAGCCGGCTCCCCTGATGGAGAGCCATTCTCAACGAATCCAGCTTGCGGCAAAGCTTGCGATACTCGGCATTTGTACTCGACGCGTAATCCCATGAGCGAAAATCGTCAAACAGATCGTCGCTTGATGCCAAGTGCGGCTCCTGAACCCGGATCACCGACTCCAGCCGCTCCTTTTGCTCCAGCAGCGAATGAATCACCGCCAGTCTGGCGTCGCGGTCGGCACAGTCGGCAAAACAGTTGTCAAACCGCTCGTACAACATGACCACCGCGGTCTTGTCGATCGATTTGCCGTGACTGCCGCGCCAGAAACCGGCGGCGGTCACCTGATATTTGCGGATGCGGGCCGGTACTCTGACCCCGACCGCATCGGGAGCAAGCGAACACAAAAAACCCAGCGCGGATTGTGCATAATCCTGATGGGTAGGCACGCGCCCGCTTCGCCGCGCCTGCGATACGGCGAAGTCAAACAGATCGAATTCGTTGTAATTATAGACGCTCATTTCAGTCCGAGCAACAAACGCACCAGAGCTTCGCCCTTGAGAAATCCCAACTTACCGGTGGGCGCAAGGGTTTCACTGAACGAATTGACCCCGTCCGGGGCGAACCCCGGCCCGGCCACCGCCAGCGGCACCGGCGTGGTGGTGTGTTTGCGAAGTTTGATCGGCACCGGGTGATCCGGCAGCACGGCGAAGTTTATCGGCTGCCCTTTGAGCGCGGCGAGCACCGGAGCAACAATGCGCGAGTCGAAATCCTCGATCGCCCGCATTTTCAGCTTGAGATCGCCGATATGCGAACACTCGTCGGTCGCCTCGACATGCACATAGACCAGATCATGCGTCTTGAGTGCTTCAATGGCGGCGGCGGCCTTGCCTTCGTAATTTGTATCGATGAAACCGGTGGCTCCCGGCACTTCGATCACACTCATTTTAGCGCACTTGCCGATGCCCTTGATGACATCAACCGCGCTTATCACCGCACCGGTGCGGCCGCTGTAAAGCTCGGAGAAACTCCGGATATTGGGCTTATGCCCGGGACTCCACGGCCAGATGCGGTTACCCGACGCTTTGCCGGAAACGTTGAGCGGGTGCTTCGCCAGAAACGCCGCCGTTTTGCGATCAAGTTCTTTGAGAAATTCGACCGTATAGGCGGCCTCTTTCGAGTCGTCGGCCGGCGACGGCTGAAGTTCGTCGACCGGAATGTCCTGCGAAGAATCCGGCTTGAAATAGTTGATCGCCTTGGAGAACTTCCGACCGTGAAGCACCAGAAGATTACGGTAACTCACCCCGGGGTAAAAGGTCAGATCAGCTCCGCCGAATTCCTGTTGAAGATCGGTCATCAGCTGACGCGACACGTCGTTGGCAATATGCCCGGCCGAATAATCGCGCAACACACCGTCCGGAGAAACATAGACAAGATTGCAGCGAAAAGCCACATCGTCATCGGCCAGCTCGATTCCCTGACTCACCGCTTCGATCGGGCCGCGACCCGGATAATTCAGCTCGGGGCGGAACCCCAGCACCGACATGTTGGCTACGTCGGATGAAGTCGGCAAACCCTCCGGCAACGTCAAAAATGTGCCATTTATGCCGTTTCTGGCGATGGAGTCCATCGCAGGTGTGTTGGCCGCCTCCAGCGGAGTGCGTCCGCCAAGCTCCGGAAGTTGATCGTCGGCCATGCCGTCGGGAAGAAAAATCACCGCTTTCTGATTCATTTCATCTTGTCCAATAAGAATTTATTCAACTCGGCGGCACTCACGCCCGCCACAAAAACCGTTTTATCACGCCCGGTAAGGCCGCTGCGAAGCGTCACCCGCGATGCCGCGACCCCGCACCAGTCGGCCAATAGACGGCACAGCCTTGCATTGGCCTTGCCGTCCACCGGCGGTGCGTCAAGAGCCAGCTTAACCCTGTCGCCGTAAGGGCCGACCACCGCGGCACGCTTGGCTCCCGGCTGTACATGGCAGCGGAGCAGCGCGCCGCCGGCGTCATCCCTGAAGGCCGGCGCCGGAAGCTCCGCCATCTCCGGTCTCCGGGCGAACAGTCACCGCCTCCTGACCGTCGGCGACGGCAGGTTCGGCGATCTCACGCCCCAACAGCTTGTTGATGTCATCTATTGATAGCGTTTCACGCTCCAGCAACGCCTGCGCGAGTTTTTCGAGTTCGTCACGATGCACCGTAAGACACTCGCGGGCCGAATTCAAGGCGCAGGAAACCAGCCGGCGAACCTCAAGATCGATCTCGCGGGCCGTCTCCTGACTGCACGGGTCCTCGGGCGGCAGGTCGATACGCACCCTCGGGTGCGCTTGTATCTCGCCGCACTTGACCGGGCCGAGCAACTCACTCATGCCGTAAAGACAGACCATACGACGGGCGACGTCGGTCAAGTGGTTGATGTCGGCCGAAGCCCCGGTGGTGACATCGCCAAAGATCAGCTCTTCGGCGGCGCGACCGCCCATCGCCATCGACATATCGGCTTCAAGCTCCAGCTTGCTGCGACAATAGACATCCTCCTTGGGCATGGTGAAAGTCGCCCCGAGGTATGCCTGGCCGCGCGGAATGATCGTCACCTTGTGCACCGGCACACAACGCTCGTTGTGAAGTGCCACTAACGTATGCCCCGCTTCATGATAGGCGGTGAGCTTGCGCTCGCGGTCGGTGATCTTGCGGCTGCGGCGCTCGGCTCCGTAACTTACCTTGTCGCGCGCCTCCTCCAGATCGCCCTGCGTCACCGCTTCGCGGTTGCGCCGGGCGGCCAGCAGAGCGGCCTCGTTGCAAAGGTTGGCCAAATCGGCGCCGCTGAATCCGGGGGTGGTGCGGGATATCACATCAAGATCGATCGATGCGTCGACTTTGATCTTTTTGATATGCACATCAAGTATTGACGCCGCCCCTTG